>DASQZP010000477.1:0-13485 GCA_035638655.1 Bacteroidales bacterium | reverse complement strand
TTTTCAGTGACAACCGATACGGTTTTGTCACTGAGTTTAAATATAGGAGCAGGATCTTTGTTTTGCTAAAACCATCTACTTATGTTAATTTAAGTGGTAATGCTGTAAATTACTGGCTTAAAAAGGAAAAGATCCCACTCGATAAGTTACTGGTAGTTACTGATGATATCGCACTGCCTTTCGGTACACTCCGCCTGCGTCCTAAAGGAGGAGACGGGGGCCACAATGGATTATTTCATATAAATCAAATCCTCGGAACTCAAAATTATGCCCGCCTCAGGCTGGGTATTGGTTCCGATTTCTCAACGGGCGGTCAGGTCGACTATGTGTTGGGACAATGGACTCCGGAAGAAATTGATAAATTGCCGGAAATAACTAAAAAAGCCTGTGAGATAATCAAGAGTTTTGGGACCATTGGACTGCAGTTCACCATGAACCAGTTTAATAAAAAATAAATCCTTACCACTACTGTTTTAAACCTCTTTCCTCTTTTATTTTCTCTGTTAAAGTTTTGTTAATTCCTTTTCATACAAAGGAATTCAATTATTTTTGCTTGTTAAGTATCTATAATTATTTATTTAATTTTCCAACATGAAGCGTGGAACCATTAAACTTATTATTATTTTTTCATCTCTTTCTCTGATAGGCCTTATCTTTACTCAACTCTTCTGGATGAAAAAGGCAATGTTTATTGCACATAAATATTATAACCACAGGGCCACTAATGCATTGAGGGATGTAGTACATGAATTGGCCGAAAACAGTGATACAACTCTTTTTTACCTTTCACCTGGAATGATACAGAAAGGAAATGAAGCTGCCGGCCAAGATAGTCTTCAGACTTTTCTGCTCGATTCTTTGCTCCTCCGTTATATTGATTATAACAGGCTGGACACTGAATACGGATATACGCTTGTATCCATAAATGACGGTCATGTTATATACAAAAAAAATGACAATGCCATTGAACGTACTAATTCACATGGCTATAAGATATGCCTGAATGATGTACCTCATGCCGGTAATACCAGGCTAGAAGTTTTTTTTCCTGAGAAGCAGAAACATATTCTGTTAAGCCTGATTGTCTGGTTCATTATGTCCGGACTTTTCCTCCTTATAGTGATTCTTTCTTTTGCTTATATCATTCTTACCATCATCCGGCAAAAAAAACTCTCTGAGATGAAAAATGATTTCATTAACAACATGACTCATGAGTTTAAAACCCCTATATCTACAATAAGTCTGGCTACAGAAGTATTGTTGAGTGCACCTCCAAAATCATCCCTGGAAAGAATCAAAAAATATGCACGCATTATTTATGATGAAAACCAGCGGATGCGTAGCCAGGTTGAACAGGTGCTTCAAATGGCGGTATTTGATAAAAATGAATACAAAATGGATATCAGTCAGGTTGATATGCATGAACTTATTCGCAATACAGTTGGGAATTTGTGTTTGGAACATTCTGATAAACCGGTTGAAGTGGATTATCAGTTTGAAGCGGAAAATCATCACATCAGAGCTGATAAGTTACACATTACCAATATGATTAACAATATTGTGGAAAATGCAGTCAAGTATTCAAATTCTTATCCAAAAATTCATATAACCACCAGTAATCCGGATGCAAATACTTTTAATGTATCTTTTAAAGATAACGGGATCGGGATGAGCAGTGAAACACAAAAACACATTTTTGATAAATTTTACAGGGTGCATACCGGGAATGTTCACACCATAAAAGGATTTGGACTAGGTTTGTACTACGTGAAATCTATTGTTGAGGCACATAAAGGCACTATTAATGTCAAAAGTGAACTGAAAAAAGGCAGCGAGTTTATTGTTACAATGCCTGTCAATTGACAAACTCTAAATAGTGTCTGTCCATAATGCCCGATAACTGCGTTGTTGCAAAAATTTTAATTTCTCATATACATTAGTATACTGCGAATTAAAATTTTTGCAAGCCTTGTTCTCGAACATTTTGATCCAGACACTTGACTTTATTGACAAACTCTAAATAAAAAAAAATGAAAACAAAAGCCAGTATACTGCTCGTTGAGGATGATAAAAATCTTGGATATGTACTCAAAGATTTTCTGAATATGTCAGGATATAAAGTTGATCTTTACGAGAATGGTATTGATGGCTTGCATGCATTTAAAGAAAACCAACTGCGATACGACCTTTGCCTGCTGGATGTGATGTTGCCTTATAAAGATGGTTTTTCACTTGCAGAAGAAATAAGGAAGGGCGACAAACTAATTCCAATTATTTTTCTTACAGCCAAAATAATGCAGGAAGACAAAATCAAAGGATTTAAAATTGGTGCTGATGACTACATAACCAAGCCTTTTAGTACAGAGGAGCTTAACCTGAGAATTGAGGCTATCCTCAGGAGGGCTCAAATGGGATCACTTGTTTCAGATAAGGAAAATAGTTATAAAATTGGTAATTTCACATTTGATTATACCAATCAGGTGCTTATTTCTCCGGATTCTGAACAACGACTTACACGAAAAGAGGCTGATGTACTAAGGCTTTTCTGTATGAACCGAAATAAGATTCTGAGGCGTGAAGTGGCCCTTAAGGCTATCTGGGGTGACGATGACTATTTTATGGGAAGAAGCATGGATGTGTATATTGCCAAACTCCGAAAATTTCTCGCTTCAGATAATAATGTATCTATAGTAAACATTCACCGGACTGGTTTTAAACTGGAAATAAAAGAAGAAAACAAGGAGTCTGAATGAATCAGAATAAGGAAACACATGACAATACACTAAGAATTGATAAATGGCTGTGGACGGTAAGAATTTTCAAGACCCGTTCTCTTGCCGCTGAGGAATGCAAAAAGGGACGTGTATTAATTGAAGGTATGCCGGTAAAACCTTCTCGTATTGTTAAGGTTGGAGAAATAGTTACCGTTCGTAAAATGCCGGTTATGTATACTTATGAAGTACTGGATATTCCTTCCTCACGACTTCCTGCCAAAAGAGTAGAGGAGTTTATGCGGAACCTCACCCCGGATGAAGAACTGGCCAAACTGGATATGAACAAGATGGCTGCTTCTATTAAAAGAGACCGCGGAGCTGGCAGACCAACCAAGAAAGAAAGACGTGTACTGGATAAACTGAGAGGAAAATAAATCAAAAATGACAATTAGTAATTATGTTAATTGCACAAGAGAAAAAGAAGAATAATATTGCTGAATATGTACTATATATGTGGCAGATTGAAGATCTGATCAGAGCCAATAATTTTGATTTGGATAGTATTCAGCGTAATATCATAAATGGTTTTCAGGAGACCCGGGAAATGAAAGAAGAGATCAGGGCCTGGTATGCAGGTCTGATCCAGATGATGAGAAAAGAGGGAATCATGCAGGATGGACACCTGGCATTTGTTAATGATGTGGTTGAACAACTAAATAAATTGCATGAAAAACTCAAAGAAAATCCTGAAGAACAAAAATACCGTGAAGTGTATGGCTGGGCCAAACCAAATATTGAAATATTCAGAAATAAAATAACCAATACCGGTGCAAATGACATAGAGGTGTGCTTCAATGCCCTGTATGGTTTGTTGCTTCTTCGGCTTAAAAAAGAAACTGTAACTGAAGAAACCACCAGTGCTATGACCACATTCAGTAACTTGCTGGCTCTGCTTGCTTCAAAATATAAAGCTGCCGTAAATTAATTAGTGTCTGTCCATAATATCCGATAACTGCGTTGTTACAAAAATTTTAATTCCGCATAAGCATTATACATTTAGGCGACAACTTTTACCAACATGTTGTTCAAATTATGCATCGGCTAATTGCCCGTTGCCCATTGCCCGTTGCCAATTGTCAATTGAAAAAGTATACTGCGGTTTAAAATTTTTGCACGCTCCCGTCTAGAACGGAACAGGCTTTGTTCTCGAACATTCTGATCCAGACACTTGACTTTATTGACAGTCACTATTTAATCTACTAAATAAGTAATTCCGAGCCCAAATACCTCTTTAAACTGAATCCTTGGACCACCGGTGCCAAATTTTATGTCATTATCATAAACAAGATTAGCAAGGATGTTGGCACTCATGTGGTCATTGATTTTCATACTCAATGAAGTCTGCCAATCCACATCAACAGTGGCCAGAAAATGTTTGTAGTCGGAAAAAAGTGTAAGACGTGTTTTAAACACTACATTTTCGATAATCTCTTTTTGATAGTTGCCTTTAAAATAAGCACCCAGTTCTGTTCTTACCATGTCTCCCGGTGAAACTCCAAAAGCGCCCTGATTGGAAAGAGTATCATCCAGCACAAATGTTATTTTTCCAGTAAGAGGAGAAAGTATTAAGCTCAGATCCTCATTAGGATCATATTCCATACCCAGCGAAGCTATGAGATAAGCAGGAGCCATAAAAGTCGATATTTTTACCGAATCATTTGGATAATTGAAGCCATCAAACATTTGGGTGTTAAAATTTATTGCTGCAGAATAATACCATTCTTTTGATGCACGCTGTCCATACTGAGATGAAAAACTCAGTTGGTCATCGGTTTTCCTTACTCCTTCGCTTCCGCGTTGTGCAAGACCGTAATTAATCTCCAGCGCATTTTCCCAGGTAGAATTTTTTGAACGGTAATCGGCATAACCAGCCATAAGAGCAAGACCGGATATGGAACTCTCCCCTCCCTGCGCCCAGTTGGTAAGCGAAGCCTGTGAAAAATTCAGGGAAGCGGCACCACTGTACTTCCAGCCAGGGATACTGTCATTTTCATGTTTGGGTAGTTGTGCAAAAAGGGATAAACTAATAAGGTTTACAATACAAAATATGGCAATTTTTTTCATGGGTTTAAAGGTTTAGAAGGTTTTGGTTATTTAGTGTCTGTCCATAATGTCCGATATCTGCGTTATTACAAAAATTTTAATTCCTCATAAGCAGAAAGCGCTTAGGCGACAATTTTTACCAACATGTTGTTCAAATTATGCATCAGTTACTTCCCCGCAGGGTTTCAATTGCTAATTGCTAATTGAAAAAGTATACTGCGGATTAAAATTTTCGCACGCTCCCGTTTAGAACGGAACAGGCTTTGTCCCCGAACATTATTATCCATACACTTGACTTTATTGACAGACTCTATTTAGATAATTTGAACATTGTATCTTCCTTTGATTCTATTTGGTGATGATTTGTGCTGTTCTGTAATTAAAAAAATATATGGAATCAATAAATCAATATACGTTCTCTATCAATGATTGAGATGTTTAATTTTCTTCCGGATTTTGCTAAAACAGGCGGCCGGGTATTTTGTTCAAAGAATAAGAACGCTCATGCTGCAGCAACCACCTTTTTCGTTCAATCCCGCCATTGTACCCGGATAATTTGTTTTGGGTCCCTACAACCCGATGACAGGGAATCAGTATATTCAATTGGTTTTTTCCGTTTGCCGCGGCAACTGCTCTGGTGGCAGTTGGTTTGCCCATTTCTTTGGCCAGTTCGGAATAAGTGAGGGTGGTACCAAACGAGATATCTTCCAGTTTTGTCCATGCTTTTTGCTGAAAAGCACTGCCTTCCTCATGGAAAGGTATATTGAAATGATAAAGCCGTCCTTCAAAATATGCCTTTAGCTGACAGACCATTTCACTTATTAAGGGAGTTGGAACCGTTTTGCTGTTGTCATAATTTTCAGTGAAACTGATCATCGAAATTACTTCTTCTGAAGCTTCTATTATCATACAACCAATTGGAGACTGAAAATATCCTATATCAGCAAATGAACCAGAAGTGATCATAAGTAGTTATTTTTTTCTCATACAATTTACAATTTCTCCGATATAAAACCTGTGAAAATCGTTTTTGGCATATACTTTTTTTGCGATTTCCGGGATGATGAAGTTTTCCGGTTTAAGATCATCTTCATATAACTTTTGACATTCCAGCACAAGTGAAGCCTGTTCAAAATATATATTGCCATGCTCGGTAACCAGCGGCTTTAACCCTGTTTCTTTAATCTTGTCAACATCTTTTCCGGAGTGAGCACCGCAATATTGCAGGATTTTGTGATGTTCAGGGGGAAAGAAGGACAAAGTATAAAATGCGTTTGCATTCGCAAATTCGAAGGTATAGCGTTGTGGTCTTATAAAACAAATGGCTACGGGTTTATTCCATAGTATACCCAAACTTCCCCAACTGGCTGTCATAGTGTTAAAATGATCTGAAGTACCTGCTGTTATAAGCATCCACTCATCATCAATTAGTTTAAATATATTTTCAGTTAAAGTTTTAGTGCTGATGTTTTCAAAATACTTATTCATGTAAAGACTCCTTTTTTAGTGCATAAAAGTAAGAAAAATATGATTTTGACAGGGCTTGACAAAAAATTATTATCTTAGACGTTTTTAATAACAGATTTTGTTTAATATTAATTTAAGAAATAATTTACACGAAAATTGCAATGCTACATAAGTAATTTTCGGGAATCCACAGGATGATTAAGCTTGTGATAGTTAAATATTCATTTTATGCTTGAGTCACTGCGTCAATTGGATGAGATCCATCTTAATTTTTCTCAGGGGAGTCTTTTTGTTCTGAATCTCACGTTGGCCTTTATCATGTTCGGGGTAGCTTTGGAGATCAAACTGGATAGTTTTAAAAAACTACTGCTGAGACCCAAACCTGCAATTATCGGGGTAATCTCCCAGTTTTTTCTTTTGCCGGCGGTTACATTTCTGCTGATCATGATTTTTAAAAATTTTATTACACCCACTGTTGCACTGGGAATGATACTGGTTGCTTCCTGTCCTGGCGGGAATATTTCCAATTTTATTTCTTCACTTGCAAAAGGGAATATTGCTTTATCAGTGAGTCTTACTGCTGTAGCTACCCTGGCAGCTATCTTTATGACACCACTCAATTTTGCTTTCTGGGGTAAATTATATACAGTTTATCACAATAAGGCTTCTGCCAGTGCGTTTTTACGACCACTCGAAATTGATGCAGGTCAAATGTTTCAAACAGTATTTATTTTACTTGGTATTCCTTTGCTTATCGGAGTCTGGGTAGCCTGGAAATATCCGGATTTAACCAGAAAGATTGTAAATCCTATTAAGAGGCTTTCTATCCTGATCTTTATTGGAATTGTTATACTGGCCTTCTCGAGTAACTATGATTATTTTCTGCAACACATAAAATTTATTTTTATCATTGTGCTTATTCATAATACGATAGCGCTTACAACAGGTTATGTTTTCAGCAGTATCTTTAAACTGAAAAGATCCGACAGACGATCTGTAACTATTGAGACAGGTATCCAGAATTCGGGTCTGGGACTTGTTCTGATCTTTAATCCGAAGATCTTTCCCGAACATCTTGCTATAGGTGGTATGGCTTTTATTGCGGCATGGTGGGGAATATGGCATATTTTATCCGGACTGGGCATTGCCTGGCTCTGGTCCCGTATGCCACTTAAAAAAGATGGATAATAAATCAATGACTTACCAAGGAAAAACTTCTGTATTTTAATCATGGAAAGAGAAAAAATAGCTCATTACTCGCGTGCATATGCTATTATAAGAGGTTATGCAACTTTTATGCACCGCATTTTTTACAAGAGAGTAATCATTCATGGTAAAGAGAATATTCCTGACGGTGAATCAGTTATTTTTACCCCCAATCATCAGAATGCTTTGATGGATGCTCTGGCTATTGTTTGTACTGTTTCTGGTCAGCCTGTTTTCCTGGCCCGGTCTGATATTTTTAAAGGAAAACTGGTTGTTTTTCTGCTTAATACCTTCAAAATATTACCGGTATACCGAATCAGGGACGGAGTAGCGAGCCTTCAGAAAAATGCAGCTGTCTTTGATACAGTTATTAATGTGCTTTTGAATAAAAGGCCTGTTGGGATCATGCCTGAGGGAAATCACGGAGACCAGCGGAAACTTCGCCCCATCGGGAAAGGTGTCTTCAGGATGGCCTTTCAGACTCAGGAAAAGCTGAAAAACGGGGCTTCGGTGCTTTTAATTCCAACCGGTCTGGATTACAGTAATTATCAGAAATACAACCAGGATCTTTTGGTTAATTATGGTCAACCAATCAGGGTAGCCGATTATATGGACCTGTATCGCACTGAACCTGTAAAAGCCACAAACGAGTTAAAAAAGCGGCTCATTGAAGGCATGAGCCATGTCATGATTGATATTCAAAACAAGGATTATTATCAGACAATGCAGGATTTACGCAGCATACGCGAATCAAAAAGCAGGAAAGGGGGTAAACGCGGAGTCTATGAGAAATTTCTTGAGGACAAAAAAATGATTGGCACACTCGAAAATTTCGCTGTCAATTTTCCTGATGAAATGGAAAAACTACACGAAGAAGTGTCTGAATACAGAGACTTGCTTAATAAACTTAATTTGCGTTCCTGGGTTGCGTCTAAACCAAACTATTCATTTCTTATGATGCTTATACAGGGAGTTTTCATGTTGTTGACTTTGCCTTTGTTTATCGCCGGGTTTATTTTAAATTATCTGCCTTTTAAAATTCCGGTACTGGCCACTAAGAAAGTCAAGGACCCGCAGTTTGTTAGTTCTTTTAAATTTGTCATTATGCTGATTGTTTTTCCGGTCTTTTACCTGATTCTATTTGGCATTTATAGCATATTTATTTCTGATATATGGACACGGCTTGCCGCCTGGGTTGTAACTCCGTTAATTGGTTTATTCGCATTCAGATATTATGTCTGGTTCCGGAAAATTATTGCCAAATGGAAATTTTCTTCTGGTATACTTAAGAGAAAAGTAGAATATGCCCGTTTAAGGGAGCTGTTTATTTCAATTAACCAGCATGTTAGCGATGCCGAAAACAGGATAAGAGAATAATTTCTTAAAGAAAGGTTGATTTTTTCTTACACCCACAACACTAAATGGTGATGTGTGAAGTTTTATTAATACATACAATCAATGAATTATTTTAAAAAAATTGTTTGGATAACGGGAGCTTCATCCGGAATCGGAGAAGCAATTGCAACGATGCTGGCCCCCGAAAAACCGGTTTTAATTCTTTCCTCACGAAATGAGAAAGAGCTACAAAGGGTACAAAAGATTTGTACTGAAGCCGGAGCTGAGAGTCATATATTTCCGTTGGATCTGAGCAGTCCGGATTCAATTAATCAGGTTACCGAAAAAGTACTGGAACAGTTTAAACGTGTTGACTTGCTGATTAACAGTGGTGGCATCAGTCAGCGTTCTACCGTATTAGAAACCCCTGTTGAAGTTGACAGAAAAATCATGGAAATTAATTTTTTTGGTACCCTAGGGCTTACCAAAGCAGTATTACCAGCAATGGTTAAACAAGGAGGAGGACAGATAGCTGCAGTAAGTAGTGTTGTCGGTAAATTTGGCTTTCCGCTGCGTTCATCCTATTCTGCTTCAAAGCATGCATTGCATGGTTTTTTTGAAACCGTTGAAGCGGAACTCAAAAAGGATAAAATACGTACAACTGTTATCATTCCCGGCAGGGTAAAAACAAATATTTCTGTAAATGCCATCACCCGGGACGGAACTGCATATGGTGTGATGGATGAAGGTCAGGCCAAAGGCATTTCAGTAGAAAAATGTGCCAAAGTCATTATCAACGGTCTTAAAAAAAACAAAAAAGAAATACTGGTCGGAGGCCGTGAAACCCTTATGGTTCATATAAGAAGATTTTTTCCTTCACTCTATTTCAAAATAGCCTCTAAATTAAAGGCAACATGATATTTTTAACGAAAAATATATTATATTTTTGCATCTATTATATTAAACCATGAAAGACATAATTATTAGCGGTATTCAACAGATTGGAATTGGCGTTTCGAATGTACAGGAAGCATGGAAATGGTACAGGAAATATTTCGGAATGGATATCCGTGTATTTGAAGAAAGTGCAACAGCTGAACTGATGCTCCCGTACACCGGGGGTGAGCCCAGAAACCGGCATGCAGCGCTGGCATTAAATCTTCAGGGCGGAGGCGGTTTCGAGATATGGCAATATACCGAAAGGAAACCTTCTGCTCCTAAACATGAAGTACTGGTAGGCGATCTGGGAATATACGCTGTGAAAATGAAAAGTAAAGACATTCAAAACGCTTATAGTATTTTTAAAGAAAAGCAGCTGAATGTAAATGGTATTTCCACCGACCCGAAGGGTGAAGAGTTTTTTTATGTTAGAGACCCTTATCAGAATGTTTTCCAAATTGTTAATTCTGAAAATAAGTGGTTTCGTTTTGAGAACAAGCCTACCGGAGCAGCCTTCGGGGCAATGATCGGAGTGTCCAATGTTGATAGTTCACTCAAGGTATACAGTGATATCCTTGGATATGATGAGATCGTATATGATAAAACCGGTACTTTCGAGGATTTGAAAGCATTTCCTGGTGGTAATGCCAATTTTAGGAGAGTTTTACTGAAGCACTCAGCCGAACGCACAGGAAGCTTTAGCCGGCTTTTTGGAGATAGCCAGATAGAATTGTTGCAGGTTATGGACCGAACACCTAAAAAGATATTCCAGGACCGTTTTTGGGGCGATCTGGGGTTTATACATCTTTGCTATGATATACAGGGTATGGAAAAACTGAAGGCGGCATGTGAAAATAAAGGATTCCCTTTCACTGTTGACAGTTATGCCAATCACAATGGTAATTCATTCGATATGGGAGAGGCTGCAGGGCATTTTTCATATATTGAAGATCCGGATGGTACCTTAATTGAGTTTGTAGAAACTCACAAAATTCCTGTAATTAAGAAAATTGGCTGGTATCTTGACCTCAAAAAGAGAAACCCGGCCAAACCGTTGCCAAACTGGATCATCAAAGCACTCCGGTTCGGCAGGATAAAAGATAAAGAGTAAAGAAAACAGTAATAATATAGAAAAAGGCCGGCCAAAATCTCCTTTTAGTCAGCCTTTTTTTATTTTAAAAATTCACAGTCCTCATAAACTCTCAACTTCTACACTTCTCAACTAATCAAAACTACTCATGAGCTTTGTTCGCTCCAGTCCTACCACACAGGCCATGGCAAGGGTTGTCAATTTGTTACCAATTTAGTTACTCGCACCCACAAGCCCAGTCATCACCTGCTCGTGATCCTTGCCCGCACCGGGCCCAAGCACAAGCCAAAGACAAGGATTGTTACTTTGTCACTTTGTTACCTTGTCACCTTGTTACCCTCTATCACCGTTCTGCAAATTTACGCACCAGCAAGCCAAACACTATGGCATTGAAAAAGGTAAACAGACCGTAGACAACTGCCGGAACCGACATGTAATAATTATTGAGAAACATAGTACTGCTGGCTATGGTGATGGCCAGGGCACTGTTCTGAATGCCTACTTCCACGGCCAGGGTAATCTGGTTAAATTTGCCCAGGCCGGTAATTTTCCCGGACAAATAGCCGGTTAACATGCCAAGCAAATTTAATCCCAATGCCCATGGGATTACCTCCAGCCAGATTTCTTTAAAACCTTGTCCCGCAGTGCTCTTTTCTCCCAGGATAGCCACCAGAAAAACAATTCCCAGCATAAGTGGCATTATAAAACGTAGCGGATATTCCAGTCGGTTTGCAAATTTCTGCTGCCTGGCTCTGGTAAATATGCCCAGTGCCGTTGGAATGATGGTGATAGAAAAAACCTTGATGATGGTTTTTAATACAGGCATTTCCAGATCAGTAGCTTTACCAATAAATATTGTCAGGCCCAGGTTGACGATCAGCGGAAGTGTTATAATGACAAGCAAACTGTTAATCGAGGTAAGTGAGATCGATAGCGCAACCCTGCCTTTGAGCAGGTGTGTGATCAGGTTCGAAGTAGCTCCTCCGGGACATGCAGCTATGATAATTATGCCTGTTTGTAATTCAGGCGGAAGACCGGATAGCCAGGCAATCAGGAATGCAAAGGCCGGCAAAATGATCATTTGTCCGGTCAGCCCTGTTATTAAAGCTTTGGGATATTTTAAAATATTTTTGAAATCACGTTTGGTTAGGGAAAGACCCATTCCAAACATGATTATAGCCAGTACGGCGGGTAACAGAAATGAAGAAGCAAAATTTGAATGCACAATTTATTATCGTTTCGTAAAGCATGAAACTATCCCGGGAAATTGAACTTTGCATCGGTATAACAAATATTACTGCTTCTGGTTTAGTTATCAGACAGAGATTTTTGGAAAGAAATATTTAGCTTTTCCGGGAATATTGTTGCACTTCCTTAAAAACCCGCAGAAAATTACCACCCCATATTTTATCAATCTCTTCCTCCGAATATCCTCTTTTAACCAGTTCCAGGGTGATATTTTCCATCTCGCTGACATCAAAGCAGCCATCAACTCCGCCTCCGCCATCAAAATCGGTTCCGATGCCAACATGATCTATACCAGCTACCTTAATAATATGGTCAATATGATCAACCACATCTATAACTGTAGCCAGATGAGGCGGAAATTCCCGGTCAACTGCATACCAGTCGGCGAGAAATGCTTCTTTGGCTGAATCATCCAGCGAATAATAATCACCGTGTTTTTCTCTCACTGCCTGTTTAGCAGAATCGCGTGCAGGATAAGGTGCAGGTTTTTTAACATAACTGCTTAGAATACACATTTGTATAACGCCGCCATTCTTTGCCAGCGCAAGCAGCATGCTGTCATTCATATTTCTTGGGTTGTCGCATATAGCCCTGGCACATGAATGCGAGGCAATTACAGGTGTTTTACTAAGTGCGATGACATCAAAAAATGATTTATCAGAAATGTGTGAAACATCAATCATCATTCCTGTTTCATTCATCTTCCTGACTACTTCCCGGCCAAAGGCACTCAAACCATTATGCTCGGTTGTGTCGTTGGAAGAGTCACAAATATCATTATTCCTTGTATGGCATAGCGTCATATATCGTGCTCCCAGATCATAGTATTTTCTGATCAGACTTGTATCCCGGCCTATAGCATATCCATTTTCAATTCCAATATATATGGCTCTTTTACCTGTTTTGGCAATTTCAGCAGCATCATCAGGCCGCGTAGCCAAAGTGGCCATGTCCCGATGGGACTGAACAGCTTTATGAATGGCATCAAAAATCTCTCCTGCTTTTTCAATTGCATGTTGATTGCCTTCTGCTGTACGTTCTCCCTGTCCAATAAATACTGCAAAGAAGGAGGCATCCAGTCCGCCATGTTTCATACGGGGAAAGTCAACCTTGCTACCTGTTTGCAACGCGTCGTTTGCACTGGCAATGTCAAAATCTTTTTCCATCAGCCGCAAAGGAGTATCACAATGGGTATCAATAGTAATGGCATCTCTGTGTATACGGGCTGCTTTGTGATGTGTGCTTTCAGTAAAAGAGCAGGATGGAAGTAAGAGTACAAACCAGATGAAAAGGGTGGAAAAGATAACCTTATTCTTCATTTTATATAAAAAAATTATGATTATGAAAATACATAATTATACAAAATTTATGACAATCGCATAT
>DASQZP010000476.1:0-5429 GCA_035638655.1 Bacteroidales bacterium | reverse complement strand
CCAGACAACAAATCAAGAAACTTCTTGAGATTTTTCCGGAAGGACAATTATGTGTCTCGGTAAATGACAAAGTAGTGGCATGTGCACTTTCTCTGGTTATTGATTACAGTAAGTTTGGGGATAAACATACTTACCTGCAGATAACCGGAAACGAATCATTTTCCACACATGATCCCGAAGGTGATGTGTTATATGGGATTGATGTCTTTGTACATCCTGACTACAGGGGATTAAGGCTGGGACACCGGCTGTATGAAGCCCGAAAAGAACTCTGTGAAAACCTGAACCTGCGGTCTATTCTGGCAGGTGGCCGAATTCCCGAATATTCAAAATATGCCGCCGCACTGACGCCAAAACAATATATTGACAAGGTAAAGCTTAAGGAATTATATGACCCTACCCTCTCTTTCCAGCTTAGTAATGATTTTCACGTCAGGAAGGTGTTGAAAAATTATCTTTCAGGGGATACTCAGTCAAAGGAATACGCCACGCTGCTCGAGTGGAACAACATTTATTATCAGGAAAAAGAAAAACTGATCAACGCTGAAAAATCAATCATCCGGCTTGGCCTTGTGCAGTGGCAGATGCGTCTCTTCCCTACTTTTGAAGCACTGATTGAGCAGGTTGAGTTTTTTATAGATGCAGTAAGTAATTACCGGTCGGACTTTATTCTTTTCCCTGAATTTTTCAATGCTCCGCTGATGGCTGAGTTTAACCACCTGGAGGAGCCCGATGCGATCAGGGGATTGGCCAGGTATACAGAACCGCTTCGTAAAAAGTTCCAGGAATTCTCAATTGCCTACAACATCAATATCATTACCGGCAGTATGCCGATTATCGAAGATGGTAAACTGCTAAATATTTCCTATTTATGCCGGCGCGATGGTTCTTATGAAATCTACCATAAAATCCACATTACACCTAATGAGATGAGTACATGGGGAATGACCGGCGGTGATAAGCTGCAGGTATTTCATACTGATGCCGGAAATATCGGCATTCTGATCTGTTACGATGTGGAATTTCCTGAACTTTCCAGGATACTGGCAGATCAGGGCCTGGATATCCTGTTTGTGCCTTTCCTTACAGATACCCAAAACGGGTACAACAGGGTACGTCGCTGTGCGCAGGCCCGCGCTATTGAGAACGAATGTTATGTAGCTATTGCCGGTTGTATAGGTAACCTGCCCAGGGTCAATAACATGGATATCCAGTATGCCCAGTCGGCTGTGTTTACGCCATCTGATTTCCCGTTTCCGACAAATACCATAAAAGCAGAGGCCACCCCTAATACTGAAATGACTTTAATTGCTGATGTTGACCTTGATGCTTTGAAAGAACTACACACGCACGGAAGTGTTAATAACCTGCGCGACAGAAGAAAAGAACTTTATGAAGTTGTCTGGAAAAAGAAGCAGTAGACTTTACAACTTCTTTCTTTTTTCACCCTGATTCTTTACTTTTGTAAATACAACAAATAACCTTATACTAACCCTTATGAAAAAAGGCCTGATTTTTATCTTCGCGGTAGTGTTTTTTTTCTCTACCACGTCCTCTTTTTCACAAAAGATTTACAGAGCAACTGGTGGTGAGTTTATTTTTTCATTTGCAGACGTAGAAGAAAACGGGATCAACGTGCCCACCAACATGCGATTCACTATGTTTTTTCATTTCACCGAGAAAATTCATTTTGATGTTACTAATAACCTGGGCTTTTACTCTGGTATAGGAGTAAGAAATGTTGGGTTTATCACCGATGAAGACAATTATAAAATTAAAAGAAGAAGTTATATGCTGGGAGTACCTCTGGCGATAAAACTGGGTTCATTCAAAGACAATTTCTATGTATATGCTGGTGGGGAATATGAACTACTCTTTCATTACAAACAAAAGTTATTTGTAGACGGGGATAAAACAAAGTTTTCAGAATGGTTCAGCAACCGTACCAACCGGTTTTTACCTTCATTCTTCGCAGGTGTGCAGTTTCCCAAAGGAATAAATCTGCAGTTTAAATATTACCTGGATGATTTTCTGAACCGGGATTTCAGTGGAATTGATTTTGGCGTGCCGGTATCTTATGCAACTTACAAAACGCAGATCTATTACCTCTCACTCTCTTTTAATCTGAGAAATAAATCTTTCAAAAACAATACTCCTGATAATGCCAAAGAGGTAAATTATGCCAATAATCTTTAGTCGCCGAAAATGCTATTTATTACAGAATGTGAATAGTACAGGTTCCTGGTTGATTTGTTGTTTATTTCCTGGTTATGAATTTACATGTATATTTTTTTATTAAATTGCCGGGATAAACCTACAATCAACAAAAAATGAAGCACAAAAGGCTATTCCAGACCCTGTTAATTTTGTTGTTTTTTTTCGTCTTTTCAAACCTTTTAGCCCAATCCGGGCAGAAAACAACGCCGGCCACATTTTTAGGATTCCGGCCATGTGCTGACAGGCAATTATTTACCTATGAAAAATTAATTGAGTATCTCCAGCTTCCTGGTAAGGAATCAGAACGATTGCATCCTGAACAGACCGGACATTCACCGATGGGTAAGCCCATGTATGCAGCATTTTTCTCTGTAGAAGAAAACATCAAAAATTGTTGAACTATAACCGATAAAATACCGAAAATTGTGAGCGAAGGGATAGTGATTAAATCAACCGGCAGCTGGTACACTGTAAAAGATGGGAATAAGCAAATTGACTGCAAGATAAAGGGATCATTCCGTCAGAAGGACATTCGCAGTACAAACCCTGTCGTTGTGGGGGACCATGTTACTTATATACAGGGAGAAGGAGAAAAAGCCGGTTTAATTTCAGAAATTGCTGACCGGAAGAATTACATTGTCAGAAAAGCTTCAAAACTGTCAAAACAGACCCATATAATTGCAGCCAATATTGATCAGGCTCTGCTGATGATCACGGTTGCATACCCAAGAACCACGCTTGAATTTATTGATCGCTTCCTGGTAACTGCAGAGGCCTATCATATTCCGGTAATACTGGTATTTAATAAAACGGATCTCTACAATTCCCTGGAAACAGAAGAAATGAATGCTATTACAGCTATGTATGAGAAGATCGGATACCGGTGTCTCCATGTTGCTGCACTAAACAGAAAGAATATTAAAGCAGTAATAACAGCAATGACAGATAAAATAAGTGTGGTAGCCGGAAATTCAGGAGTCGGTAAATCAACGCTTATCAATAGCATAAAACCAGGATTACAGCTAAAAACCGAAAATATTTCAGATTATCACCAGAGTGGAAAACATACTACGGCTCATACAGAAATGTATGAACTGTCTTTTGGCGGATATATCATAGATACCCCGGGCATTAAAGGATTCGGTGTTATTGATTTCAAAAAGGAAGAGGTTGGATATTTTTTCCCTGAAATATTTAAAAAATCCAAAGACTGTCAGTTTTATAACTGTACCCATGTCCATGAGCCCGGGTGTGCTGTAAAAAAAGCAGTTGATGAAGGTAACATCTTCCCATCACGGTACAATAGTTATTTGAACATTCTTTTTGATAAAAATGAAAAATACAGAATAAAAAAGTATTAGGTTAAACAAGGTTTCTTTTGTATGTTAGTGTTTTATGGAAAAAAATCCTGCATTCCGGTAAAAAAGCAATATAACATCAGTATATTCATCATCTATGAAGAAATTTAGCATTATTATCTGGATTGTTATCATACTGGTTATCTCAGTAAATTTCCTGTTTTACCTTGATACATTCAGGCAACAACAGTCCTTTCAGAAGAAAATCCTCTTTGAACAGGTTCAGAATTGCGGAAGCGAAATTGAAAAAACAGGGATGGATTTTGAAAACGAGATAAACTATATCCTGTTTTCTGATGACATTGCCAAATTATTTGAACAAAGTGAGTACAGGGAGAACGGGCTCAGCAAACTGGAAGTTTTTTATTCCAAATACCATGCTCTGATAAAGGTAATCAACATTTATGATCAGCACAGAAATGTTTTCAGCCTGTATAAAGATACCCACGGCAATTTTATAACTGATTATTATATCTCTCACCGGCAAAAGCCCTTGTTAAACCGGGAAGAGGTGAAAAAAGAAGATGATCATTACTTATACTATTTACCTGTATTCCGGCAGGATAGCGTGGCAGCAAATGTTGAGGTTACACTGGGATTCAGTGATTTTTTCCGTATGCAATTTGCCCGATATCATTTGGATAATACTGAATGGCAATGGCTCATAAGTAACGGAGAAGTTGTACTCAACAACCTTGGCGGTAAAACCCTTGACATTAAGAGACTTAATAAAATAAACCAGGATCTTAAAGAAGGGTATGATGGTGTCATCCGTCATACAATTGATATTGACGGGCAAAAGCAAAAAGTATTATCCTATTATTATCCGATTACCCTGCTGAAAAATTCATTTGGCATTGTTTTTTCTATGAAAAGTGACATTCCGCTTAAAGCATTAACCACAAGAACCATACTTGTAAGTGCTGGCAGTTTTGCCTTACTGATAGCTGCAATATTTATTTTCCTCGGGATGTTGCGTAAAAAGAGCGATAATGAACTCAAACTGATTGAATCGCACAATGCTTTGCAATTAACCATCGAGTCATTACCAATAGGGATCATGATACTTGATAAGGAAAAAAATATACGAAATATCAACAATACCGCAGTAAACATGCTGGGTATTAAAGAGAAAAACAACCTTGTTGGTAAGAATATATCCGAACGGTTTTTGCCCAGGAATTATTATCAGGATGATCAGTATGAAGGGGCCTATGATGCCAATCACTTCATTTATTGTGAGAAGGACGGAGCCGATGTAGTTCTCTATAAAAAAGAAGCTCCGGTTCAGCTTCAGGGAGAAGAACTGGTACTGGAAGCCTTTATTGATATCACTTCAATAGAAAAGTCCAGAAAGCTGGAAGCAGCTGCAAACAATGCAAAATCTGAGTTTCTTGCAAGAATGAGCCACGAGATACGCACCCCTATGAACGGGATCATCGGGATGACGGATGCTTTATTAAGACAATCGCTTCCCCAAGACCAACAGGAATCGGTCAATATCATTAAAAAATCTGCTGACTTATTGCTTACCATTATCAATGATATTCTGGATTTTTCAAAAATTGAAGCAGGAAAGATGATGATTGAAGAAGTGCCGTATGAGTTACGGGAAGAAATTGATCTGTCCATGCAATTGTTTAATCCGCTTGCAGAATCAAAAGGCCTGGAGCTCATTCTTAATGTAAGAGAAAACGTACCTGATAAGATAATTGGTGATCCCTTCAGACTCCGGCAGGTTATTTCCAATCTGCTGAGTAACGCGATAAAATTCACACATGCAGGGGAGATCCAGATAAATATTGAATTAACAGAAGCATACTCCGGTAACCTGACGCTTCAGTTCTGCATAGA
>DASQZP010000475.1:0-23621 GCA_035638655.1 Bacteroidales bacterium | reverse complement strand
TAAGGATAATAACCCGGATAAGCCTGCCGAGTTTGATGCAAATCTTCCCAATAAACCGCATGTTATTCTCGTAGTTGGAGTAAACGGGGTTGGCAAAACAACTACGATCGGAAAACTGGCTAATTTATATAAGAAAGCCGGGAAAAACGTGTTACTGGGTGCCGCCGATACCTTCCGGGCTGCGGCTGTTTCACAGCTTAAAATCTGGAGTGAAAGGGCAGAGGTACCAATCATTCAACAAGGCCAGGGCGCCGACCCGGCTGCTGTAGCTTACGATACGGTAGCTGCTGCCAAAGCCCGGAATACGGATGTCGTATTAGTGGATACGGCAGGCCGCCTGCATAACAAAAGGGCACTAATGGAAGAATTGGGAAAAATTAAACGGGTAATGGGTAAAGTCGTTGATGGGGCGCCACATGAAGTAATCCTTATACTCGATGCCTCAACCGGTCAGAATGCCATGCAACAGGCTAAAGCATTTACCAGTGTGGTTGATATAACCGGCCTCGCACTAACCAAACTGGACGGAACTGCCAAGGGAGGAATCGTGATCGGTATATCTTCGGAACTAAATGTTCCTGTAAAATACATCGGTGTAGGCGAACAAATAGACGATTTACAAATTTTTGACAGAACCAGTTTCGTTAATGCCCTATTTGGCGACAAGCTTTCATAAAATATCCTATTTTTTACGTACTTACTATTCTTTGTAAATAGAGCCTATCGGGATGAATAAAACCCGGAAGACTTTTTATTTATTAATAGTTTGATCACAAGTATTAATAAATATTAATATTAGAATTATTTTTAAGAATCAGCCAAATCCTTCTCTAATACACTCTTAAAAGTAAAATAAACTTATACGAATATTAAACACTAATGTGTTTTTTTACGCAGGAGTCCCTTACATTAGCTCATTGGTCGTGTTTATAATCAATAGGTTATATTGAATTACCGTGAAAATCATAGTGTGAATGGGGTTTATCTGGAAATGGGAATTTTCAGCAAGAGGTTAAGGTATGCATGCATATCACTTATAATCTTATTTCTTACGATACCACGCTTAGCAACAGCGCGGTATAACGCATTATCAGTAGATAAACCTGATACAACCTTAGCCAACAACCTGATTAAAAAGGCAAAAAAACAGATACGCAATGCCAAATATGACGATGCGATAAAATCCTATAAAATGGCATTTGCCATATATAAAAAAGCCCATGCTTTTGGTCAGATGGCATTGAGCGAATCGCACATCGCTTTTACATATGGTACCAAAGGAGAGTTAAAGAAAGCTTTTGGATATATAAAAAAAATCGATCCACTCCTTAATAATAATTCGCATATCAACCCTTTAACGGCCTGCAAAGTGTATGGGGTATTAGGTCGGGTTTATGAGTTTAAAGAAAATTATGGAAAAACATTTGAATACTTTACGCTTTCTCTGCAAACCTATCAAAATAACTATTTAACGGATCCTCTGACACTTGTAAAAATTTATAATGACCTGGCAAACTATTATATGGATCAGGGGCAATACAAAAAAGCACGGGATTATCTTGAACAGGGTCTAAAACTTGGATTAGCCCGGTTATCACCTACTGCAACCGTAATATCTGATATTTATAATAACCTGGGCATTATTTTTATGGATACCGGAAATTATCAGAAGTCTCTTCTTTTCTTTAAAAAAGATTTAAAAATAAGTAAGAAGATACTAGATAAAGACCATCCGAATATCGGAGTCACTTATAATAATATTGGTAATATTTATTTCAAATTAGGTGATTATGACAATGCCCAGGACTATTTCAATATGTCCATGCGGATTTTTATAAAACAGTTTGGCCGCAATCATCCCAAAGTGGCCATTCTCTATAATAATTTGGGAGCCATTTATTATTACAAAAAAGATTATGACCGTTCCATTGATTATTTTCGCCGATCACTCAGGATAAAACGACAAACTATCGGGGCGGAAAATAATAATGTGGCTACTGCTTATTTGAATATCGGATCGATATACGATCAAAAGAAAGATTATAATAATGCTATAGCCTATTATGAAAAAGCTCTCCATATAAAAATGAAGGTATTCGGTCCGAATAATATTCAGATTGCCTCTACTTACGATGACCTTGGGGATATCTATAAAGAAGAAAAAAAATACAGGGAGGCCATAAAATATTTATCCAGGGAACTGGAAATTTCCATCAATTCACTTGGTTTTAACCATCCCGTAACAGCAAGTACATTAATAAATATTGGTGAGGTTTATAAATCAGAAAAAGATTATAATGACGCCCTCGACTATTATCAACGGGCTATAATGTCGCTTGTCCCTGATTTTCACAATGAAAATTTGAATTATAATCCCCCCTTAAAAGATATTCGATTCGAAAAATCGTTGTTGGATGCCTTGACCGATAAAGCACGTACCCTGTATCTTCGTTACAATGACGATGGTCAACATACAGCTGACTTATTGTTATCCGTGCAAACGTATGACCTTACCACACGATTGATTAATAATATTAAGGAGGGATATAAAGCGGAAGGATCTAAATTACTGTTGGGGGAACAAACTTATAAGATCTTTGACAGGTCAATAAAAGCAGCACTCGAACTCTATAACCGAACCGGACAGACGGAATATAAGAGACAGGCATTTATTTTTGCCGAGCGAGGTAAATCAAGTGTCTTATTGGAATCCATTATTGATTCTAAAGCAAAGAAATTTGCAGGCATACCGGATACATTGCTGGAACATGAACAAGAGTTAAAAGAAAACCTAACCCTGTATAACAACAAGTTACAGGCAGAATTAAATAAAAAAGACAAAGCTGATAACAATAAAGTCAACTTTTGGCAGGATAAGCTTTTTACCGGAAAACGTGCTTATCAGGCATTCATAAAAAAACTTGAAAAAACTTATCCGAAGTATTATCACCTGAAATATGAAACCCCGAAAATTTCAATTCCAAACATTCAAAAAAACCTTGTCACTAAAAATTCAGCCATCATTAACTATTTTAAAGGTGATACAACTCTCTACATATTCGTAATCACGAAAAACAATTATCAGGTTTACCAAAATAAAATTAGTCACGATTTTAATAAAGGCATTGTCGCATTCCGAAAAGGAATCATTCAAAATAACTATGCGGCCTATACTAAAGAAGCCTATACCCTGTACCGCATTCTTATACAACCTGAAGCACATTTAATAAAAGATAAAAGTCTTGTCATAATTCCGGATGGGGTACTCGGTTATCTTCCTTTTGAAGCCTTGCTCACAAAACCTGCACCAAAATCGAACAATACCGATTATGCGCTTTACCGAAACTTATCTTACTTAATATTTAAACATACTATCAGCTACGCTTATTCAACAACCCTGTTAAGTGAATTGAGCAATAGAAGTACGGTACATGATAACCGGCAGTTTTTGGGAATGGCTCCCGTTTTTGACAATAACAATGATAAAGCCATTCAGGATTATACTATCCGCGGCGATTCTCTGAATCATCTCTTACCGTTGGATGCTTCTGCAGATGAAATTACCGATATCTATAACTTATTTGAAAAAAACAGGGGCTTCTTTAGCTGGTTTTCCTATAACGATTCGAAAATTTATTTGCGTGATAAGGCAACTGTGTCTGTTTTAAAATCACAACTGGTTTCACATTACAAGTATATTCACCTTGCGACACACGCTTTCATCGATGAACAGAACCCGGAAATGTCCGGCATTATCCTTGCCCATTCTAAAAACACAAACGATGATGGTATCCTTAATGCAGCTGAAATATATAATCTTGATTTGAACGCCCGCCTGGTGGTGCTAAGTGCTTGCGAGACAGCTATGGGAAAGGTTGTTAAAGGAGAAGGTATAATCGGACTGACCAGGTCGTTTATTTATGCCGGTGCCAATAATCTCGTTGTTTCATTATGGAATGTAAGCGACAGGTCAACAGCACATCTCATGATTACCTTTTATACTAATCTGCTCAACCAAAAAAGTATCGCATCATCCTTGTGTAATGCCAAACGAAATATGATCCGGGATACGCAATATGCCGCACCACTTTACTGGTCACCTTTCATATTGATTGGTAACAAGTAAAGAATATCCGTTTCTCATTATACTTTTTTAGTATACCCGAACCTTTTGTTTCCCCCTTATTATATCAGGAATCTTTTTTCTCGACATTATTATCACTATCAGCCTCTTCCCGGTTTTCTTCGGGATTTTGAGGATTAAGTTCCAGGTAGAAATCCGTCGGATCATCGCCAACATAAAGTATCACTTTTTGCTCCTTGATTAATTCAAGGGAAGCAAGGAACGTTACAACCATTTTAATTTTATGCTTTAAAGAGGCGCATAGATCCAGAAAAGACAACCTTCCCTGAAATTTTAACTGTCCAATTATATACTTACTCTGTTCTTCAATATTTGTCGGAATACGCTCGACTTTATGAAAGACATCGTCCTTGACCACCTGCGACATAACTTTTTTAAAAGCCGCCATCAAGTCGAAAAGTGTTACATTTTTCAGGACTTCGCCATTATCAACTTCCGGTTCGAGTATATCCGGTTCGAGAAAACCGCGATAGTAGCGTTGCCTCGTCTTGTGATCCATAACCGACATTTCCTCGGCCATCTCTTTAAAACGTTTGTATTCGAGCAACGCCTGAACGAGCTCATAACGGGGATCCATCTCAAATTCATCTTCCTCGCCATCTCCGGTTACGGGCAACATCATTTTGGCTTTTATAGCCATAAGAGTACTTGCCATAAGTATAAACTCACTGGCTATACTTAGGTCCAGTTCATCCAGGAAATGTATATACTCGAAAAATTGTTCGGTTATGTAACTTATTGGGATATCATAAATATCCAGCTCATCCCTTTTAATGAAAAAAAGGAGGAGATCCAGGGGGCCTTCAAAATTTTGTAACTGAACTCTGTACACTTATTTATTCAACTGTTTTTATAGTTGTAACACTACACTAATCGTCCCGGTAAAACATCTTTCAAATCATACGAAATATTCCAACTCATTTCCTACATTAATTTTCATGTCATCCCTGATAATGAATAGCGATTGAATTTGCTGTACACGCTAATATTTAAAAATCACTATCAAGCCACCTATTCTGATAACTATTGTTACCATTAATTTATCAAACTTAAACCATTTCCTCCGAGGCTATGCAAAGCGGCACTTAAATTGTTGGCGATTTGTCATAATCAGAATCTTTGATAACAATATGATTATGCGTGCCCATTAAATCTTAACGATACATAGAATTCAATCCTGTGTAAAATATAAATCGATTAACTGATACCGATTTTGCTCACTTATTTAAAATACCAAAAGATTCAAATCAATTTATTTCAGTGATAATTGGCAAGTTAGTAAAAAAAATATTAGCATTTAAAGAACGAAAAAGCGGTGTCGAAAATAATTTAATATTCACAGGCATAAGATATTCCCCACTCTTCTGTTAACGTGATTATTAATTTACTGGTTAATAAAGTGTATTTGAATGGATTTTAGTGAACTTTATGAGGCTATAAAATCAGATGATCAGCAGGCAATAAACAATTCGGTTACTAAGCTGTTCCCGGTACTCATGTCATACTTACGGGTTAATATGCATGCTGATTCCGAAGATGCCAAAGATTGTATTCAACAGGCGCTACTTCATACCACTGAAAAAATACGGGAAGATAAAATCCGGAATCCTTCAAAGCTTTATTATTATCTGATACGATCCTGTAAAAATATTTATCTGCGGATGAATACCTATACCAATATTTCCATAGAAGATAATAATAAGGACTATGCGATTGATCCGCCAAAACAACTGGATGAATTATTAGATGAGGAAAAACAAAGGATTCTGTCACACTGCCTGGAACAGTTAGATCCCAATCATCGTGATTTTATCAATTACTGGTTCGAAAATCCGGATATCGATGCCTCAAGCGTAGCACGTCATTTTGATATATCATTATCTAATGCCTGGACGCGTAAGCACAGGATCATTAAAATCCTGAATAAATGTTATGAAAAAAATAGTCACAAATAAAAAATTTGTAAGGAATACAGGTTTAATGTGTCTTATTAATAATTAGAAGAAATAATCCCCAAAAATTTTTTACAGAAATTATTTAAATGCAAGAAAAAGAATTAATAAAAAAACTGGATGCTTACGTTAAGGGTAAGTTATCTTCAGCGGAAGTGGATGAGCTTTGGGTAGAATTATTAAAGAAGCCTGAATACTTATCTTACTTGGATACTCTTACAAATGTTAAGGCTATCATAGAATCTAAAGCTAAGGTTAGTCATCTGGTTACCTCAAAAAAGAAACCCTCCTTCTGGAAAAAGTTTAATCGCCAGATATTGGTTGCGGCTTCTGTTTTGATAGTAATTGGTATAGTTGGGTTCCTGACGTTACATCATCGCAACACAACAATAAAAGCTATACCCAAAATCAGCAATTCTGAATTTGAGTCTGTAAATAGTTACCGCTCAGCCGATCATAAGTTGAGTGAAATTGATAAAATGTTAAATAGGGGATATCAGGAATCTCTTAATGGAAAGAATGATGAAGCGCTCTTGACATATAAAAAGCTTATACAAAAATATGATACGGGACTAACCATATCGAAAGCTTACCTTAATATGGGTATCATTCATTACAATTCTGATGCATATCATAAAGCAATAAATAATTTTAATTCCGTTATTGTCTCCACCAATCAAAATAACATCATAAAAGAAAAAGCCTACTGGTACCTGGGTAATGCTTTTATACAAGTCAAGGAGTTTAAAGAAGCTCAAAAAGCGGTGAAAAAAGTTTTTGATATGAAGGGTATTTACCGAAAAAGATCAGAAGATCTTCTTAAAAAGTTAGACGAGAAACTGGACATCACTTTTAAAGAATAATGTATCAAACCGGTTCACCAGGATCATTTTACGTAATGAAGTCACAGCCTTTACTGTCTTATTATTATAGCTACTGAATTGTTTTAGGTATCGGCTCAAGCGTTTTAGATGTATGTTTCATAAGCACATCATGAGCCTGTATAAACGATTCATCACCTTTCCTTTCAATCTTAGTGTATGAACCGTCAGACTCCAAAACCCACCGTTGACCGTTATCATTCAGATAAATATTCAGAATAAATTGTAAATATTTTTTCAGTTGCTCTTGTTCAATGGGAACTAACGATTCCACACGTGCATCAAGATTCCGGTGCATCCAGTCAGCCGATCCGATAAAATGAAGATCTTTGTTCCCATGCAGGAAATAATAAATTCTCGAATGTTCCAGAAACCTCCCAATAATTGAATGAATTCGGATATTCTCACTCAACCCCTTTTTTTGAGGTATCAACCGGCATACCCCTCGTACAATTATATCAATTTGAACACCCGCCTTCGATGCCTCATATAATTTTTGGATAATTAATGGATCTTCAAGACTATTCATTTTTGCTATAATTCGTCCGGGACGATCGTTGTTACATTCTTTTATTTCGTATTCAATCAGTTTCGTCATTTTTTCCCGCATATAATTTGGGGCAACAATAAGTTTCTTATAATTCTGCTCGGGGGCATAACCCGTCAGGAAATTGAATAAATCTATTACGTCTGATGCTATTTCGGGATCACATGTAAACAGCCCGAGATCTTCATATAACTGTGCTGTCTTAGGATGATAATTACCGGTGCTTAAGTGCACATAACTTTTAATGTTTCCGTCTTCTTCCTCTCTCACGACAATCGTTAACTTAGAATGGATTTTTAAACCGGGTAATCCATAAGCAACATGGACACCGGCCTTTTCCAATTTTTGTCCCCACTCGATATTGCGTTCTTCATCAAATCTGGCTTTTAACTCAACAAGCATTGCCACTTGTTTGCCTTGCTGTGCGGCTTTCATCAAGGCAAGCATCAAGGGAGAATCACTTGACGTTCTATATAACGTTTGTTTGATGGCCAGAACTTTTGGATCATCTGCGGCCTCTTCAACAAACCGTTGGACTGACGTAGCAAAACTATGGTAGGGATGATGTACAATAAAATCACCATTACGAATAATACTGAAAATATCCGGTGCTTCTTCATCCAGCTCATGATGAAAAACAGGGTGTAAAGTCGGGACCCATTTATCATATTTCAACCGTTCAAAGCCGGTTAAGTCTGACATCCTGATACAATCAGCCAAACCAATTGGTCCGTCCATTTCGAATACATCGCCCCAGCTTATTTCCATTTTCTCTATTAAAAATTCTTTAATATGCCCGGGCATGCTTTGATCAATTTCCAATCGAACAATTTCGGCAAAACGGCGCTCCCGTAACTCTTCTGTAATCAATTCCAATAAATCATCCGCTTCTTCTTCGTTCCTTTCGACATCAGCATTTCTCGTAACCCTGAAAACATTCGCTGACAACACTTCCATACCGGGAAATAATTGATGTATATGTGCCTTAATAACCTCATCTATTGATACATAAGTGATTTCATGATTTTCTTTCTCAACGATCAGCCAGCGTGGGCGGTTCGATGGCACTTTAACCCGCGCAAACAATATCTCTCCTGTTTTGGGCTGACGAAGTTCAACTGCAAATGATCGGCTTTTATTTGATATCAAAGGAAATGGATGCGATTTATCTACAGCCAGGGGAGTAAGGATTGGATATAGCTGCCGGGTGAAATATTCTTCAATTATTTTTCTCTGATTAGCAGTAAGCTGCGTATATCTGTTGAAATGAATACCCTCCTTACTCAACGCTGGAATAATGCTGTTCTGAAAACAATCACGATAATTATCAACCATCATGGTAACATCTTTGCGAATTACTTTTAATTGATCTTCCGGACTCATTCCATCAACAGGAGGCGTTTCTATGCCGGCTTCTATTTGCCGTTTTAATCCACCCACCCGTTTTTGAAAAAATTCGTCAAGGTTACCCGCAACAATACCAATAAATTTTAGTCTTTCAAGTAGAGGATTTTGAAGATCTTTCGCCTCATATAATACCCGCCAGTTAAATTTCAGCCAGCTCAACTGATAATTAAAAAAATAATCACTTCCGAACAGTTGTAATTCGGATGGTAATGAATACATCCCAATAGTGTAATGAAAATGCTTTCTTTTAGCTTCTTCATTATTATCACTTTTAACATTTGAATCTTTGTTAGGGATATCGCTTTTAATATTATCAGGTGAAAATGAGGACTTGTCCATTTTTATTTTATTCTTCTCTATAATCTGTTTTTTTATTATTTGTTGTTAACTTAACGTACAGATTTAATTGTGCTTTATATAAATATAAACACTTACTATTAAGACATTATTACTTTGTCCAATCCGGTACTTAACGCTTATAACAAAGATGATGACTTCGAACAGTCCATAAGGCCTGGATCCATCGGGGAATTTATCGGACAACGGAAGATCATCGAGAATCTTGATGTGTTCATACGGGCTGCAAAAAACCGCAGCGAAGCGCTGGACCATGTTTTGCTTTCAGGACCTCCGGGACTAGGCAAAACAACTTTGGCCTATATCATAGCCAATGAAATGGGTGCTCAGATAAAATCAACAACTGGCCCGGTTTTAGAGAAACCCGGCGACCTGGCCGGACTTCTTACTAATCTTGATGAGGGAGATGTCTTATTTATCGATGAAATTCATCGCCTAAATCCGGTTGTCGAAGAATATCTGTATTCGGCAATGGAAGATTACAAACTGGATATTGTTATCGACTCCGGACCAAATGCCAGAAGCGTCCAGATTGATCTCAAGCATTTTACTCTTGTGGGAGCCACAACACGCAAAGGATTACTCACAGCTCCGTTACGTGCCCGTTTCGGAATTAATTTCAGACTTGATTATTACGATACAGAAGTATTGCAACATATAGCCAACCGGACTTCCGGTATTCTCGGAATTGGGATAAGCGATGAAGGAGCTTACGAAGTAGCACGGAGAAGCCGGGGAACACCTCGTATCGTTAACCGGTTGTTGCGCAGAACACGTGATTTTGCACAGGTTGATGGAAAAGATATCATTGATAAAGAAATTGCCGATAAAGCCTTAAATGCCCTCGATGTTGATCAAAAAGGACTGGATGAGATGGATATCCGCATTTTAACTTCCATCATAGAAAATTACCGTGGCGGTCCGGTTGGACTCGGCACTTTAGCTGTGGCTGTAGGTGAGGACAAGGGAACGATTGAAGAAGTTTATGAACCTTTTTTAATCCAGGAAGGTTTTATGCAACGAACGCCGAAGGGCCGCGTTATAACATTAAAAGCTTATAAATATCTGGGTATTCAACCCAATCAATCAGAAGATGACTTATTTAATAATTGATTAATATTTAGAATGTATTATCATATTTACTTTTTATAATTAATCGATCAAGAAAACCTTAACGGAAAATTCATTAATTTTTCGTACTTTTATATCAACTTTTATCTAACATTTGCATCAAAAATAATAGGAGAAATTTGGTTCGATGAGAAAATTATTTACATCTGAATCTGTTTCCGAAGGCCATCCTGATAAAGTAGCCGATCAAATATCGGATGCTATTCTGGATACCATGCTGGAAGGAGATCCCAATTCACGTGTGGCAGTGGAAACGATGGTGACAACAGGGCTTACCGTTGTTTCAGGAGAGGTAACCACGGACGCTTATGTAGACGTTCAGGAAAAAGTCCGCGAAGTTATTCGTGATATAGGTTATACGAAACCAACCTACCGATTTGATGCAGATTCTTGTGGTGTCCTGGTCAGTATTCATCAACAAAGCCAGGATATTGCGATGGGAGTTGATGAAAATGACGGAAAACCTCAGGGTGCAGGAGACCAGGGAATGATGTTCGGTTATGCCATCAACGAGACAGATACCTATATGCCCATGAGTATTCAATTTGCTCACGATTTAGTTCGCTATCTGGCTCATATTCGTAAAGAAACACCTTTTATGCCATACCTGGGCCCCGATAGTAAAAGCCAGGTAACCATTGAATACGATGATAATAATATTCCCAAACGTGTCCATACAATCGTTGTATCTACACAACATGATGAGAATGTATCTCAAAACCAGATCAAAGCAGATATTAAAAAATACCTGATTCCGGAAGTGATCCCCTCCGATCTTCTGGATACTAAAACAATATTACACGTTAATCCGACCGGTAACTTTGTTATTGGCGGTCCTCACGGAGACACCGGCTTAACAGGTCGAAAAATTATTGTAGATACCTACGGTGGAAGAGGTGGTCATGGTGGTGGTGCTTTTTCAGGAAAAGATCCTTCAAAAGTAGACCGTAGTGCTGCTTATGCATCCCGTCATATCGCAAAAAATCTTGTGGCCGCCGGCTTAGCCGATGAATGTCTTGTTCAATTAGCTTATGCTATCGGTATTGCCGAACCTATTTCCATCAATATTAATACTTATGGAACCGGTAAAGTAGATGAGGAAGAGCTTGAAAATACAGTGCTGGATCTCTTTGACTGTACACCTTCCGGGATCATCAAGCGTTTCGACTTAAAACGTCCTATATATCAAAAAACAGCTGCTTATGGACATTTTGGAAGAGATGAATTTCCATGGGAAGAACTTAATTATGTCGATATCTTAAAAGAGGCATTTAAAGTTACTGCCGGTAAATAAAACGTTTTTTTATTTCTTATAGGCATACTTCTTTTTGAAGTGTGCCTTTTTTATTTGGAAACAAATATAATCATTAAAAATACTGACAGATTTATGTTCCGAACCGGAAGGCCTGGTTCTTTTTTGGGTTATTATTACAATACCACCATAATTTGTTGGATATGACGTTATAAAAATTTTTCCGGTTTTAAAGAAAGGAACAGTATTTATAAAAAGTGTCAGCTGGTTAATTTCAGTATACAAGTAGTTATTTTTTATTATTTTAATTTCTTAACAATCATTTCCTTATAAATTTCGTTACCTACACTACGCAGACAATTTTTTCAATATTAACAAATTAAGTCTATGGACTTCCTTCGAAAATTCCGGGAACCCGTTAGTGGGTTAACACATCTTACCGGTGCCCTTTTATCAGTTTTCGGGCTCATTCTGCTCGTCTATCAAGCCAATAATACAGTGCAGACCATCGCTTTCTCTATTTATGGATTAAGCTTGATACTCCTTTATACTGCCAGCTCCCTTTATCATTTATTACCGGTATCTCAAAAAATCATTGATCTTCTTCAAAGATTAGATCACATGATGATTTATATTTTAATTGCCGGAACGTATACTCCTTTCACGTTACTCGCTTTGCACGGCGGATTAAAATGGGGTATGTTTTCTACAGTTTGGGTCTTAGCTTTCACCGGTATTATTTTAAAACTTGTATGGTTTAATGCACCGCGCTGGCTTTCAACTATTTTTTATCTCGGTATGGGTTGGTTAGCTATCGTCATGTTTCCCGAACTGATAAACGATTTAAATATGAATGGAATCATTTGGATAGGGTTAGGTGGATTATCATATACCATAGGCGCTGTTATTTACGCAACTAAAAAACCAAATCCATTCCCCAATGTGTTCGGATTTCATGAAATATGGCACATTTTCGTATTATTCGGTAGCTTTTGTCATTTTTGGTCTATTTACCAATATCTCCCTCCGGTTCATTAAAAATATCATCCTCTGTTTATATTTTTTTATTTATAACTCTCATTATGTATATATAAATTGACTTCCAATCATAATGATCAGATAGGATGAAAAGAACTTTTAAAATAGTATTGATTCTTATTAGCCTGGGATTCGTTCAGGGTCCCCTGGTTAACTCTGTGTATGCTCAGTTTTACCGCCCTTCTTACTTAAAGTGGTATCAACTGAAAACGCCACATTTCAAGATTATCTTTTCTACAGGTGAAGACAGCGTAGCTCATGCTGCCGGCAGAATACTGGAATCACAGTATCAAACAACCCAACAATTAACGGGGGGACATTTACATAATTTTCCTGTCATTTTAAATGGATATACCGACTATGCGAATGGGTTCGTCACATCCAATGTTTTTCGTATGGAAGTGGATATTGCAACGATGAAGGGAAAAGCAATGAATCCACAAACTGGTGGTTGGCTCGAAAATGTATTTCCTCATGAATTAACCCACGCTTTACACCTTTCAGTAACGCCCTGGCCCGGAGTATCTTCTATAATCCGTCCTTTTTCACCTGATTATGCCCGCTCTGTAAATTATAATGCACTGATGGGATTTCATGAAGGATTGGCTGTCTACAGGGAAACGCATGTTCGACCAAAATACGGGGGACGAGGAAATTATCCTTTTTTCGATAATCAGTTTCGATCCAATTTAAGGTCTTCAAAAAATTGGTCGTTGGGTCAACTTTTTTCACTGGCAGGTGATAACCGGCCCTTCGATCGCCACTATATAGGAGGTTACCAGTTTGTTAATTGGCTGGAGAATAACTACGGTAAAGACATTGCCAGAAAGATCATAAACTTCGATTCACGCTGGCCTTTTTTAGGATTAGGTGGAGCCGTCTGGCATCAGACAGGAAAACTCCCTATACATCTGTACGATAAATTTGAAAAAGATAAACGTTTAAAAGAAAAAGCAAGAGAAGATTCCATTAAATCTTTAGGTAAAGATCCTTACTCAGTAATCTCATTACCATTTAAGGGCCCCTCGGTCCACCGCCCAAAATGGATAGGAAAAGAAAAAATCCTTTTTTATGGGTCCTTTTATAACAAACGCCCCGGTTTCTGGATTTATAACACAAAAACACATCATATATCAAAATTTCTGGAAACACTTAGCGTTCAAAATTATTGGTACGATATCAATTTAAAAAAGCATGAAATGCTTTATGCAAATTACCGTCCCAGCCCATTCTTTGACAGTGATTATAAAGCAGATATTTATAAAGTGAATTTAAATACCGGGGATAGTAAGAGGTTAACAAACAGAAAACGTGTTTTTAGTCCGGTTTTCAATGGGAAAAAAATATGGGCCCTGCAAACAGATCATGAATCCACCCGTTGGATAAAAGTTGAAAAAGGGGGGAATATAAAACCCGTATTCTCCGTCAGACCCGATAAGTTGATTGCTATTGAACCCAATCCTGTCGACACCGGTTTGACCGCTGTAGTAGCCAATAGAAACGGAGTACAGGCTTTGTGGCTTGTTCAGTCCGGAGATAAAAGTAAAGTATTGAACAATAATCCGGATATCGCTTTTAAACACGCTTCTATTTTCGATCCATCCTGGAATAAAAATGGCAGCAAGCTTCTCTTTACATCTGATTATGGAGGGGTTATGAATCTTTATCAATATGATATGGAGCGGGAATCAGTAACACAGATTACTAATACCCTATTCAATTGTTACGAAGGCTCTTATTCTGAAGATGGGAACAGTATTGCCTTTGTTGTTCAACAAGGAGATTATCATGAACTGGCCGTTATTCACAAATCCGATTATTTAAACAGGTTTATTTCAAGGGATATCTGGCATGCCAATGTTACACATAGAATGAATGCTCCCCGCCTGGCTTCTGGGTTAACAGACTCCTCAAAAACATGGAAAGTCAAACGCTTTCATTCTGGTTTAAACTGGCTAAAACCGCGAACTATACTACCTTATGCTTTAAACAGTTCCTTTACCGGTACAAGATGGGGTGCTGTATTTACCAGCTCTGACCTTTTACTTCGCAACAGCTATAATATTGAATTGAGTACATCGAACCAAAGACTCTGGTATAATGCCACTTATCGGTATAGTGGTTTTTACCCTGGTTTTGAAGTTTCAGCTTTCGATGAGCCGCTTGAAAATGTGTATGTATTAAATACTACTAATAATAATAAAATCTATTATGGCGAAGAGAAGCAGGGTTTTTCATTTGGAATCCCAATTCCTATAACACTCAAACAAAATGCCCGATATTCCTCCATTTTTATCCGGCCTGAAATAAAAACTTTTAGAGCTAGACCTATAACTACAAGTGGAAAATATTTTACTGGAAACAATTGGAAAGGAAGGTTTAGTGGTAATCTTTTCATTTCTTATAAAGCCGGATTACAGCAGGACATTCAGGATGCCCAACCAAATACAGGAACTGTTTTTTATGCCGAAGGTGAACAGGATTTTACCAATCATCTCTCTGATAGTCGAAAAGCATTACGCGCTGGAATTTATACTTATTTATCCCCATTAAGAAGATACAACCAATCATTACGGCTTGGTTTACTTGTACAGACCCAGACCAAAATACCTGTCTTTAATACAAGTGATCTGATTTCTTCCGGGTTTAATGATAATATTCTTGCGGGTTTAAATAATGTTGCCAGTTTTAGTAGCCGTTATGCCATTCCTATTATTAATCCGGATAACGGGGGCTTTTTACTCCCTCTATATATTCAACAGGTTTACGGGGTTTTATTTACAAATACAGCAACAAACCTGGATAATAACTCCTTAAACAACATTATTAATCATTCCCGAACCGTGTATGGAATAGGGTTACACTTCGTTACGGGATTGTCCAATTTACGTATCGACCTTGGATTTGGATTGGCTTACGAACCTACACGTAATAAAATTAATGGAATAATTGGTATCCTATAATAAGTGATGATTAATAAAACTGAACCATATAAATAAGATTATTTACTTATCTACGAGCTTTAATAATTCATCCGGTACATCTAATTCCATTCTGAGCATCTGAGCGGCGTGTGTTTTACCCTGGGCATCCAATTTTAAAGAAACAGTCCCTCCTCCGCCAAGGCTATCATGCAGTAAGAAGTTTATAGCCTGGAGATTAGGCATCTCAAATCGTTCTACTTTTCCTTTACAGACGTGTTTCATATGCTCTTTAACAGCATTTTTAGTTAAATGCTCTTTAAGAAAAGGATAAATATCCGGGTGTCGGGCTATGACACCAACATTACTTGCATTCCCTTTATCACCACTACGGGCATGGGCTATTTTTAATAGTTTTACTTTTGCCATAATAATTTACTCTACATGACCAATTTGATAAATAATTTCATTTTTACTTTCGGCCCATTTCGATATGCTATCTAATGCATCTCTGGTAGCAATACAAATCAGGCCGATACCAAGATTAAAAGCTTCTCTCATATCCGATTCAGGGACATTACCTGTTTCCTGAATCAGCTTAAAAATAGCGGGCCGATCCCACGAATTCCAATCAATTATTAATTTATATCTATCTGGAACAACTCTTTTTGTATTTCCAATAATACCACCACCGGTTATATGGGAAAAGGCATGTATTCCATTCAATTCTTTTAAATCATTTATAACAGACAAATAAGAACGATGTATACGTAATAACTCGTCACCAATGGAAGAACCAAGCATATCCGGTTTATCATTGATATCATACTCTGAGAATAAAACTTTACGAGCCAGGGAATATCCATTGGTGTGTAACCCGGAGCTCTTGAAGCCTATTAAAACATCACCTTTTTTTACTTTTGACCCATCTATTATTTTATTGTAATCAACGACTCCTACTATGGTACCTGCCAGATCAAATTCACCTTCATTGTAAAGATCGGGCATTTCAGCCGTTTCACCACCAATTAACGCACAATTATTTTGTTCACAACCGATGGCAAATCCTTTTATAACATCTGCAGCTATTTCTGTTTGTAGTTTACCAGTCGAAAAGTAGTCAAGGAAAAATAATGGTTTAGCGCCACATACTGCAATATCATTAACACAATGATTTACCAAATCCTGGCCTACGGTATTGTATTTATCAGCTTTAAATGCCACAATTAACTTTGTACCAACACCATCAACACTACTTACAAGTACCGGTTTTTTAAATTCAGAAAAATCCGGTAAAAAAAATCCACCAAATCCACCTATGCCAGATAGGACAGATTTATTATGTGTTCTTTTTACAATATTTTTTATTGAACTAACTAACTCTTCACCGGCTTTGACATCAACTCCGGATTCTTTATAGGTGATTCCCTTTTTTTTAGACATAAATGAAAGGTATTATAATTCAGCTTTGCAGAAAGATTAAGATACGGATTTTTTAAACATTCACAGAATAGCTTTTGAACTAAGTTTGTTCATTTCAAATAGGAAAGTAATAGTTTTCCACATGGTTCTTTTATAAATATAAAATTTTGAAATTTGTATTTAGTAATAGAACACTGTGGATATGTTTATAACTTTTTTATTCAGATACATTTTTTTACTGTTAGCTTTCTGTGGATAATAATGTGGATAATATATGTAACACAATCAAAGACTTATAATAAAGGATAGAAAGTTTTCCACATTATTATATATATTACACATATACTTTAAGATTAACTATTAACACACTTCTGGAAGTCTTTTTAGTTGTGGAAAACAATTTATTTTTGTGGATAGTGATTTATAACTTTATTTGTTTTACTTAAAAATACAGTTTTCCACATATTGTTAGCATTAATCCACATTGTTATTAACAGGTCATATGAAAGTAATTGTACAGCGTGTCAGCGAAGCATCGGTCTCCGTAGAAGGTAATATAACAGGAAAAATAGGGAATGGTTTATTACTTCTTGTTGGAATTCATCCGGATGATACACAAAAGGAATTGGAGTGGATTTGTCGTAAGATAGTCAAACTCCGCATATTTGAAGATGAAAATAATAAAATGAATCTTTCTGTAGATGATGTAAATGGTGGTTTGCTGGTTGTTTCACAATTTACCTTATATGGAAACGTAAATAAAGGTACGCGTCCCAGCTTTATTGAAGCGGCAAAACCGGATAAAGCTGAACCTATGTATAACGATATGATTGACTATTTTAAAAAAAACACATCTTTGGAAGTCCAAACCGGAATTTTTGGAGCTATGATGGATGTTTCTTTGGTGAATGAAGGACCGGTAACAATTATTCTGGAAAAATAATGTCATTTATTTTCTTATTTGTTGATGGTGTAGGTTTGGGAGAAAGAAGTGATCTGAATCCATTTACTAACGGTCAAACCTATTCGTCTTTCTCCTTTATGACAGATAAACAACCTTTTACAATAGAAGTTGAAGACATTCAAAAAGAGGATCATGTTTTTAAAACAATTGATGCCCGGTTAGGCATAGAGGGTTTACCTCAAAGCGGTACAGGCCAAACTACTCTTTTTACCGGTAAAAATGCTTCAAAAATAGCCGGCCGTCATTTTGGACCTTTTCCTCATTCGAAAACAAAGTATTTATATCATGAGAAGAGCATATTTGTAAGATTACAGGAGAAGGGTAAAACCTGTTACTTTATGAATGCTTTTCCTCAAATATTTTTTGATAAAGCGAAAGAACGTGATAGATGGAGCTGTTGTACTTATATGACCAGAAGTGCAGGAATTCCTTTGAATTCAGTTAATGAAGTCCTTGAAGGAAAAGCAATTACTGCCGGTATATTACAAGATGCCTGGCGGAAAAAATTAAAAATAGATGTTCCGGCTATAACAGCTCAAGACGCTGCTGTAAGAGTTGTTGATATGGCCGGAGAAAAAGATTTTATCCTGGTTGAGTATTATCTCACAGATAAAGCCGGACATAGTCAGGATTTATCATATTCTCATAAAATTCTACAACGCCTCGATCAGTTTTTACATGCATTGATACATAAAAAAAGGAATCAGGATACTCTTTTTTTAACTAGTGATCACGGGAATATAGAAGATTTATCCACGCGTACACATACTCTGAACAGGGTACCAATGTTTGTATATGGACCCGGTGCTCAAAAATTTAAGGGTGTTGAAAGTATTAAAGGAATAACAGATGTAACAGTCAGGTTGTTAACATCATAATCGATTTGTTAAGCAGCCCGATCGAGAATATTTTTTATCCGCGTAAAAATCTCATCTATATTACCGACCCCACTGATACCTGTATATATTCCTTTTTCTTTATAATACTTTTTAACGGGGGTTGTCTGGTTTTCATAAACAACCAGACGAACCTTAGCTTTTTCAGTTGTATCGTCTTCCCGGCCTTCTCCACGAGATGATATACGACTAATTAATTCCTGTTGAGGTACTTCCAAACCTATACAGGCATCAATTTTTTCACCTCTTTTTTCTAAAATCTTATCAAAAGTTTTCGCCTGATAAACCGTCCTGGGAAAACCATCGAGTATATAACCATGAGAGTATTCAGGAGAATTGATAGCATCAACAACGATATCTACAACAATCTCATCAGATACCAGCCGACCTGCATCAAGTATGGATTTAACTTTTTTCCCGATATCCGTTTGCCTTTTAATATGGCTTCTGAAAATGTTGCCGGTCGAAAGTTGAGGTATATTGTAATGATTCTCGATTAATTTTGCTTGCGTTCCCTTGCCCGCTCCCGGTGGCCCAAATAAAATTATCTTCATGATTTTCGATATAGCTTGTCTCTTGTAATGATTTACGTTTTTAAAAAAATGAAAATAGTAGTTTACATAACCACATTCAATAATAATAAATTATAGTTAACAACCATAATATGCCGATCTTTCAACTCTTTTAATAGAGCTGGATAATTAAGAAAATAGAATATAGTGATCACCACAATTTTTGTTTACAAGAGAACAACGCATGTATAGCGAAGGTCAGCAGAGAACACCATATTAACATCAGACAATGAGATAGATAATTAGTTGATATAAAATTTATCCTATTTGGGTAAATATTAATACCTGTAGTGTTCATTGCCGTAATAAAAAGAGTACCTTTATTAGCCTTTCCAAGTACACCCATCCATTCTAAGGGCTACACGATAAACCTGGTCAACAATCCCACAGAAAACACAATAAAGGGCTCTTTTTATTTTTTTATTCTGCTCAAATCATTAAGAAATCTATAGAAGTGTATTAAAAGTAAGCGATAACACAAATTTTGAACAAAATTGAACAAGATATGTAAAGTTATTAACCCAAATGCTGCTGATATTAAATACAGACATCAAGAGAGAGCTAATGAGTAATAATCCTTTTTGGATTATAAAATTAGTACCTGTAGTGTTCATTGCCGTAATGATAAAAAAGAGTACCTTCTTTCAAACAGCCATCCATTCTATAGCTGCACGATAAACCTGGTCAACAAATCCCACAGAAAAGAGGGGCTCTTTTTTATTCTATACCTTTCTGGCGTTTCAATTTATCTGAACTTTCAATACCTATCTGATAGTTATATTATACATATGTCTGGCTAAATATAATTTAAAAATTATTATGGGTCTTATGAATAAGCAAGAGGTGATGCAAGCTGTCATTGTAAGAAATTTCGGATCGGCAGATGAAATGGTTCTGGGTTCAGTTCCAAAACCTCAACTATCAAAAAATGAAATATTAGTTAAAGTTGAAGCAACGGCCCTGAACAGGGCGGATATTCTTCAAAGAGAAGGAAAGTATCCACCTCCAAAAGGGGCAAGCCCGATTATGGGGCTGGAATTGGCTGGAAAGGTTGTGGAATTAGGAGATAATGCAGACAAGTGGAATATTGGGGATCGTGTATTTGGATTGTTACCCGGAGGAGGTTATGCAGAATACGCATTGATACACCAGGATATGGCTTTACCGGTACCTGAAGGAATGAGTACTGTGGAAGCAGCGGCAATACCGGAGGTTTTTTTAACAGCCTTCCAGGCATTACGGTGGTTGGGAAAACTGAAAAAAAATGATACCGTTTTGATTCATGCCGGAGCAAGTGGTGTGGGAACAGCCGCTATTCAGCTTGCTAACCTGATGGGGGCTGATATACTTGTCACGGCATCTGAACCTAAACACAATGCCTGTTTAAAACTCGGAGCTGATCATGCCATAGATTATAAAAAAGGACCGTTTAGGGACGATGTATTGGATGTGACGGATGGATCAGGCGTTGATCTCATCATCGATTTTATTGCAGGACCTTATTTCGATCAGAATATATCCTGTTTAAAACAAGATGGAAGGTTGGTGATTTTGGCCACACTTGGCGGTGGTAAAACAGAAGAGTGCGACTTACGAAAAATTCTGGTTAAGAGGTTAACGGTAATGGGTTCCACACTTCGTTCAAGAGATCGTGACTATCAGATTAGGCTTACTAAAGATTTTGCTGATTTTGCTATACCACTTTTTAAAAACGGATCATTAAAACCGGTTATTGATAAAGTCTTTACCTGGGACAAAGTGGTTGATGCTCATAAGTATATGGAGGCTAATAAAAACATTGGGAAGATAGTATTGAAAAGAGTCTAATTTTTCCGGTGGAGGTAGGAGACAAGGAGGTCGTCAAGTTTGTCTTGAGCAATGATATGTGAGGATAAATCGAAAAAACGATACATCTTATAGTTGGTGTTAGGTCCTTTTCTGTAAAAGTCTTCCAATTCGCTTAAATCGATTTCAATTAATTTTTTTATGAAATGATTATCTGTCTCTATGCTGCCTTTTATCTTTTTACCTGTTTCATGAATTAATAAATCGGAGGTACCTTTTAAGTATCGTTTTATCAAATATGTAAAACGCTTCTTCTTTTTATTAAGATATTCTGCAAAAGTGAAAGTGAATTGTTCCGGTGGTTTTCGCTGCATCAGTTTCATGGGAATCTGCATGATATCCTGATCCAAATGATTCAGGATCCATAATAGACGCATTAACGATCCTAACCCTCTGTAAACCCGGCCGAACCCCTTGAAGCAACCATAAATATCATCACCTTTTAATTTTTTTTCATCCATTGTGAGAGTTATAGATATGCTATCTTTTTTTTGGGAAAAAAGGACGTAGTAATAAGTCTCCGGACGAGTATTAACATGATTATATTCAGGTCGATGTTTTCGTAATAGATCATTTTCACGTAAAAGAGCTTCTTCTTCTGATTTAAGCGTCTCCCACGATATTTCTCTGACTTGACTGATTATTTTCAGAACTTTTTTTGAGATGGTCGCCGGTTGGGCATAACGATAACTGCGTAACCGCTGTTGCAAATTCTTTGATTTTCCGACATAAAGTATTTTCCCTTCCTTATCCTTCAGGATATAGATGCCCGGTTGTTCGGGTATGGTTCGAAAGAACTCATTCGAAAATTCTTCTTTGAGGGGATTATGAAATGGAAATAAGTTTTCTTGTTTGGTTTTTTGTCTTTTACTCATCTCGACAGAATACAGTTGTTATTGGCAGGCGACGTTGTAAGATAATAACATTCAAGAAAAGCAAAACAAAAAAAGCCCCGAAGTTAAACAACGGGGCTTCTTAAGGGACTGATTAAAGTACTTAATTATCGGAGTTTGAGAGATAAACCGCCGGTATGTTCATACTTTGCACTTTCTGATTAAATTTTGGCACTTCATTATCCATGATTGGTTTTAACCGGTCAAGCTGATGGTCAACTTTAGCAGAAAGCATATTAAACACATCATATTCCTGTTTTGTAGGTCTATTATAGGATGATGATATAGTTGAAGCCAATGCTGCCAATTTATTATTCAGTTTGATCGGATAATTTAACGGATCCTCACTGGCATGTGCCTTAACCTGGATGAGGTTGTCTTCAATAGTTTTCAGGCTGTCGAGGATGGGTTGAGCTGTTTTCTTAAGCTCTCCAACTTTAGGATACTTCTTCAACTGCTTGAGGTAACTGTTAATCTGATCACGAACTGACCGGATATGATTAATGGCTTTATCCGTGTTATCCAGTTTCTTGTGAACCTTCTTTAACAGTGCCAACTGGGCTTCCAGATCCTGTTGTGAAGCTTTAATTCTCGGATCTTTTTTAACCTCAAACTCCTGTTCGGTACTATGCCCGTTTACAGTTAATTTAACTTTATAAGTACCGGGTACGACTTTTGGCCCTCTCATATTACCATCCCATAATACTGCTCCCGGAACATGAGTTGCATCAGGATAGCGCAAGTTCCATACAAATCGATTCATGCCGGCTGTATCGGGCAATACTCCCGGAGGAGTTTGGCTTTTCTTCTGATAGAACGTATTTGATTTTTTGACCGGTTTACCCTGAGGAGTTGTTTTGTTGGAGAATGATATGATGCTGTCGCCCGATGCTGTCATAAACTCGAGGCTAACTGTTTCCTTTGGCGAAGGTTGATTTTTTAGATAATAAAAAATAACGGCGCCATTAGGGGGATTTTCTCCAATTGTCACACCAGGACGGTGGAAACTGCGACCACCCGTCAGATAGGTATGTTCCGGTTTATAGAGATACATATTCGATTTCTCTACCTGATCGGAGATTTGTCGGAGAACTTCCAGATTATCCATAATCCAGAAAGAGCGGCCATGAGTTGCTAAAACCAGATCGTTTTCACGGTTTTGAATAGCCATATCTCTTACAGGAACATGAGGCAGATTCAATTGTAGTGGTTGCCAGTCATTTCCGTCATTGAAAGAGACATAAACACCTCTTTGTGTTCCGGCAAAAAGAAGGCCTTTCTTTTTGGTATCCTGACGAATAACGAATGTGTATTCGTTTTCGGGAATGCCGTTAGTGATTTTCTTCCAATGCTTACCGTAATCGGTAGTTTTGTAAAGATATGGATGGAAATCATCCTG
>DASQZP010000474.1:0-4214 GCA_035638655.1 Bacteroidales bacterium | reverse complement strand
AATTACTAAAACAGGGATTATTTTAATTGCATTATTACTCACTAATTGCGCTGCCATTATACATGGAAATAAACAATTGGTGGATGTTTCAAGTCAACCGGCCGGGGCTAAAGTATATATTGACAGTCATGTATACGGAACAACACCTACTGCAGTTAAATTAAGAAGATCGGGCAGGTTCCCCGGTGAGTCTTCCTATAAGAAACAATACCAGGTTAAGATTGAGCTGGAGGGATATTATCCTTATGAAATGAAGATCAACCGTACAGTAGACGGCTGGTTTTTTGGAAATATTCTTATTGGCGGACTAATGGGGATTATTGTTGATGCGGCCAGTGGTAGTATGTTCAGGCTGACACCAGAACAGGTGGTGGCTACAATGGGCAGCAATAATACAGTTATGCAAAATGGAGATAATATTTATATAGCTGTTTCACTGGAAATTGATCCAGAATGGGAAAAAATCGGTCAGCTGGCAAAGAGATAGAAACATTATAAAAGTTTATGCTTCATAGTGGGGTAAAGGAGCTTTAGTAACATCTTTCCGTTTTTAGCGAGAAGCCCACCTTGAATGGGAAGAAGATTTGTAGAAAGCATGCTATTTCTCACCACTTCTTTAGAGACATCCGTTAATCGGTGATGGTTCGGTACATTATAGCATCTGGTGTCAGTCCTGAGATTGTAAAGACGCACGGTTGTGCGTTTCTCTAGAATAATGTTTTCATAATATTCATTTGAAACCGAAGAGGGTTATACCACGTGTGGGAATGAATGTACATTAATATAATACATAAATAAAAAAATCCATAAAACATTTTTATTTGAGCATATTCTCATTATATTTGCATAATGAGAATATGCTCAAAATAATTTAATTTATCAATGCCAAGAAGAAGAAGGTTACGGAAAGTGGTCGCACCACCAGGTTTTAAAGGTTACAAACCTTATGGAATCAATGGCAAATCCCGGGAATGTGTCGAATTGCTATACGAGGAATATGAAGCGATAAAACTGGCCGATTATGACCTGCTTAACCACCAGGAGGCTTCAGAACTGATGGGTATATCAAGACCCACATTTGCCAGGATCTACGAAAGTGCCAGGCGAAAAATTGCCGAAGCACTGGTAGATCTGAAAGAAATAAAGACCGTTTATGGTAATGCTTGGATGGAAAAGGACTGGTTTATCTGTCCGGACTGCAATGCCCGGTTTACCATACCCGGCACTGTTACAACTCATGCCTGTCCCGTGTGTACAAATGAAAATATTGAATTGTTAAATAATTAATTGAAGAATATGAAAACTGCTATTACAGCATCCGGAAATCAAGTTACAGCAAATTTTGACAGACGTTTTGGAAGAGCCGGCTGGTTTTGTGTATATGACGAAGAAACAAAGGAGGTAACATTTCATGAAAATGATACACTCATTGCAAACAGTGGTGCAGGTACCAAAGCAGCAGAGAAGATGATTGCCATGAATATTAAAAAGATCATTTCTGGTGATTTTGGTCCCAAAGCAAAAGACTTGCTGGATAAGTTTAATATTCAGCTGGTTATTTTGCAGGATGATCAACTTACTGTTAAAAATATTATTGAACGCTTAAAATAAATTGTAAAACCATTTAAAAAGGAGGTTATGATGCCAGGATTTGACAGAACAGGACCGTATGGGCAAGGTTCCCGCACGGGCAGGGGATTGGGTAAGTGCAATCCCGCAAATCAGAAATCAACTGCAGAACCTGATGAAAGGGAATATCCCCGTGGAGCAGGCTACCGCTTTGGCAGGGGCAAAGGAAGAGGTGCCGGAAGGGCACATCGAAGAAGGTTTGGATGGGGGGATTATGATTGATATCTCTTCTTGTACCCCAATTGCATAAAAAACAGGAGCGAAAAACTCGTTTTTGCAGGTAAGTCTCATCGTCACAGGAATATTAATCATTTTTATTTTAAAGAAAATTTAATTCAAAAATTATGAAAAAAAAAATTGCCATACCAGTTGATAATGCTGGTTTGCTTGATGCCCATTTTGGACATTGTAAGTTTTTTGCACTATTGAAAACAAACGGAGAAGAGATCATCTCCGAACAACTTGTCACCCCGCCACCCCATGAACCCGGGTTGTTACCTGTTTGGCTGGCCGAAAGAGGTGTAACTGATATTATTGCTGGCGGAATGGGACAAAAAGCAATTCAGCTCTTTAACCTGAACGGCGTAAATGCATTGGTAGGAGCGCCAAAGGATGCAGCCAGGAAACTGGCCGAAGGCTATGTTAAGGGTACATTGAGCCTTGCTGCTAATTATTGCGATCATTAATTATAAAGAATATCGCAGAAATAGCTGAGTGAATAATGTGGGTAAAACACATTTTAAGATGTATACAACAAAATGGCTTACAAAATTGCAATAGCCAGCGGCAAAGGGGGAACCGGCAAAACAACGGTTTCGGTCAACCTGTTTCATCTTTTAAACCAACGGTTTGGCGGCAAGGTTCAGCTGGTCGATTGTGACATAGAAGAGCCCAATGATGTACTCTTTTTCCCCGGTGCAGAAAAAACAATGGATAAAGATGTTTTTCAGCTCATACCGGTGATTGATACAGAGAAATGTTCTTTCTGCAGAAAATGTGCAACATGGTGTGCCTTTAATGCCATAGTCGTGATTCCACCGGTACAGTTTGCCGAAGTAAATGCCAGTCTTTGCCATTCCTGTGGAGCGTGCTCTGTAGCCTGCCCCGAAAATGCAATCAGTGAAAAGCCGGAACCAGTAGGTAAAATTACTGAGTATAATGCAAATGGGCACTTCAAAATATCGGAAGGCCGGCTCCATATTGGTTCGGCCATGCAGACCATGCTGATCAGGGAGTTAAAAAAACAGGAGAATAAAGATCAGGAGATTGTAATTTATGACGCCCCCCCGGGAACCAGCTGTCCTGTGGTAGAAACAGTCAGCGATGCCGATTATGTCATCCTGGTCACTGAGCCTACTCCTTTTGGACTGAGCGACCTCAGACTGATGGTGGACCTGTTGCAGGAACTTGGCAGAACTTATGGGGTCGTAATAAATAAGGCCGGCTTAGGCAGCCCTTCTGTTTATGATTATTTGAAAAAAACAGGTATTGAACTGCTTGGAGAAATACCTTTCAGTGAATCCTATGCAGCCAGTTATGCTGCTGGTAATCTTTTTGAAGAAATACCCAATGAGGTTACCCTGAGTTATCAGCCTGTTATTGAGAAACTGGAACAAAAAATACTTGTACATGAAGGAAATAACTGTCATTAGTGGGAAAGGCGGTGCCGGAAAGACCAGTATAACAGCGGCCCTTGCTTCAGTTGCCCGGCACGCTGTGTTTTGCGATAACGACGTAGATGCTGCCGATCTGTACCTGATATTTCAACCTGAAAGCATGGAAGAGCACCCATTTGCAAGTGGCTGGAAAGCAGTTATTGATGCCGGAAAGTGTACAGTTTGTAATCTTTGTATGGATTATTGCCGTTTCGATGCTATTCAGACAGACAAAACGGGTATTCCAAAAGTGAACCCCTATAAATGTGAGGGATGCAGGTTGTGTGAAAGGATCTGTCCGGAAAAGGCCATTGTTTCTCAAAGAAACAATAATAATTTCTGGTATGTGGCTTCCAGCCGCTTCGGTACACTGGTGCATGCCCGCATGGGAGCAGGAGAGGAGAATTCAGGCAAACTGGTTACACAGGTGCGCAAACGGACTAAAGAGATTGCTACTGAGGAGCATTTGTCGTTTATTATCAATGATGGTCCGCCGGGGATTGGCTGTGCAGCTATTTCATCCCTTTCTGGAACTGATCTGGTATTGATCGTTACGGAACCCACCAAATCAGGTCTCCACGATGTAACCAGACTGGTTGAACTGATTAGCTCATTTAACCTGCAGGCTTATGCAGTAATAAACAAGTTTGATATCAACCCGGCTATGGCACTGAAAATTGAGGAATTAATGAAAACCCGTCATATTCCGGTTCTTGCAAAATTACCATTTGATAAACAGGTTGTAGAAGCCATGGTTGAAGGTAAAACAATCGTTGAATACAGTCCGGATTCGGAAATATCATCAAAAATCAGAGAGATATGGAAAATACTGGGAGCAGAACAAGTAGTATTAAACCAATAGTTGCTTATGGACATAGTATCTTAAACTTATCATCATGATTGCTTTTGGACCTGTTAATTCAAGAAGAC
>DASQZP010000473.1:0-2190 GCA_035638655.1 Bacteroidales bacterium | reverse complement strand
TTCTATTGAAAACCCGAAAATGGATTGTGTAACCAATGTAATTGGAACAGTAAATTACCTTGAGGGCGCGCGTAAAAATAACGTGAAGAAATTTATATTAGCCTCTTCCGGGGCTCCGTTGGGGGAGCAGGAGCCTCCCATTCATGAAGAAAAAGTACCGAAGCCACTGTCACCTTATGGAGCTAGTAAACTGGCGGGAGAGGCATATTGCCACGCCTATCACGGTTCGTTTGATCTTCAGACTATTGCTTTAAGATTTGGGAATGTGTATGGCCCACGGTCAACACATAAAGGTAGTGTTGTTGCAAAGTTTATTAAACAGGCGCTTGCAGGCGAAACGCTAACTATTTATGGTGATGGAAACCAAACCAGAGATTTTATTTATACAGAAGACTTGGTTCGAGCAATCCTTCTGGCTTCTAAAGTGGATATCGGGGGGGAAGTATTCCAGATTGCTACTTTCCAGGAAACAACAGTAAATGATATAGCTGATACTATTAAAGAATTTTTTGAGAACAATTTTAATAAGAGAGTACTAATTAAATATGACAATCCCAGAAAAGGTGAGGTGCTTAGAAATTATTCAGATATTACTAAAGCAAAGAATATTCTTGGCTGGAAACCGCAGTTTTGTTTAAAAGAGGGAATAGAAAATACCATAAAATGGTTCTATGAACATAAAAAGGATGTTAATGTTAAATTACTATCAGAAAGTTAAATCAATTTTATGCGTAATTACCTTAAGAAAAAAAAATATGTATTAAAGAGTAAGATTGTTTGTATTGGAAGAAATTTTAAGTCTCCCTTTATACATATCCCTCCTAACCTCTCTTGGATATTTATATTTGGTTGTTATAACAGCGGAACGACTTTATTAAATCATATCCTATCAGGGCATCCTGAAATTAGTGGCTTGAAAGGAGAAGGGGTAGACTATACAAAGTATCTAGAAAAGCCTGAGGATTATTATTGGCCAAGGATGTGGTTAAAGTGTGAAAAAGAAATGTTAGTAGATGAGAAAAAATGGGTAGAGGAAAAAATAAAAAAGGATTGGTTGATATATCATGATGTTTCTAGAAAGTACTTAATTGAAAAATCAGTATCTAATACTTCAAGAATAGAATGGTTCAAAGAGCATTTTAATAATCCAACATTTATCGGAATGATCAGAAATGGTTATGCTGTAGTAGAAGGAATCAGAAGGAGAACGAAAGGGAAATTACCGCATAAAAATCCATTTTATAGAGAAAATGAGTACCCTCTAGAACTTTGCATAAAACAATGGGTTAGAAGTAATGAATTGATATACAAGCACTTTAAAAACTATAATAACAGTGTGTTAATTAAATATGAAGATTTAACTAATAATCCAGAAAAAGAATTAAATAAGATATATAAACTTCTGAAAATAAATAATGTCGATTTGAAAAGTGATATCAATTTTAATTTCCATAATAAAAAATATTCAAAAATAAAAAATATGAATATTGCTAGTATAAACAACCTAGACGAGTACGATATCAAATTAATAAACAAAATGGCTGGACAAGAATTATTGAAATACAATTATGAAGTTATTGAGATTTAAAATCATTTATTTATAATAATATTCTATGATCAAAAATTTAATCTATTTAAGTATATTATCAAATATACTGCTATCTTTTCCTGGAGTTTTTGAGGGGAGGTTGTTTCAATTCTTATTAATAGTATCTGTAAACACTTTCGCCTTTTTGCTTTGGCTTTTAAAATACCATAAAATATATAGAAAAACTTATTTATCTTTTCCTGTAAGTATATATTTGTTTGTTATATTGATATCAATTATTCCTTCTATAATTAACGATACAAGCATTACTAATTGGTTATATATGTTTTCTGTATTTTCATATTTATTATTATACTTTCCAATAGTGTCAGTATTTAAAAGCGATAAAGATATTAAAATCTTGTTGAAAATGTATATTATAACTTTTGTAATAGTATCATCTATCATAATAACACTGCATTTATTATTAGGTAATAAATATGGAATTTTTGGTGAATTAGGAGTAGATAGAGCTACCGGTCCTATTTGGAGTAGTATAATATTATTTTCTTTAATATTATTTAAAAATAATATATTTAATAAATATATATCAATAATTTTATTTATTATGCTAGTATTTACTGAAACTTTAGCACTGAAAA
>DASQZP010000472.1:0-2723 GCA_035638655.1 Bacteroidales bacterium | reverse complement strand
GAAACTTCGTGCTCGGCCCCCACCTGCTCGCGCAGTTTGTCCAGGGCTTGTACGCTGTGATAGCTGCGGGGAATAAGCTTGGAGAGATCGGTGTCAATTCGCAGATTGAGCGCTAGCAAAAATCCAACTAGTGCCAGGAGGCCGCTTGCCACAATGGTTACCCAGGGATTCCGGATAATTCGAAGGATAAGGGGTTCCAGCCATTTAAATATTTTTTCCATAGCGTTTCAGTGTCCATCAAATCACATTAGCCCGCACTTGCCAGAGATAGCTGAGCAGGGTACCCAGTCCAAAGAACATGAGGAGGAGATTAATCAGACCTCCTATATAGGGCACCGTTGTTAAAATGAGTATCACAATCATTCCCACGGCCAAGCCCCAGTAATAATCCGAAAAACTGTCTTCCAGCTTGAAGAAGCGCAGACTTTTGGTACCGAGAACCAGGGCAACCAGCAAGTAACTGATGACCAGGGCCAGTCCATATAGCATTAGGATTATAAGGGACAGCGGGATTGTTAGAATCAGGATCAGTAAAGCCACGGCAGCTACGGGAATTCCGATAAACAATAGCAGACCAATTCCGGTATTTTTAAAGTAGTGTTCTGCTGAGAACCGGAACAGATCCACAGTGGTTTCGCGGAACAGAAGAATCAGTACAATTCCCAGAATGAGCATGGCTGCATAAAACCAAAGTCCAAATACCAAGGCGGCTTGCCAGCCTTCTTCCTGTTCAACAAAAATGGAAAGATCATCCGGAGCGTTGGGAATATCAGAAGCGGATAGTTGGCGGTAGGTAGTAATTCGTGTTTCTTCACCGGCGGAATAGCGATCGCCAAACTCAAAGTTATTGCCGTGGAGTTCCACATATTGACCAACCGGTCCGTTTAGATTAACTGTTTTCCCGGAAGTCCTTAGCCAACCGCCTATGGAAGCTCCGTCTATCGTAATCGTATTGCCGCCCAGAGCTGCGTTGCCGTGTATGACGGCTCCCGGAGAGAGACGTATATCATTACCCGCTGCAAAAAGGTCACCAAAAATTTCCCCATCTATGATGATGGTTTCGCCCGCGGCCAACAGCATATCTCCGATATGCCCGCGAACCCGGATATTTCGTCCGCCCACAAACGCATCGTCACCTACATTACCGGTTATAGTTACGTTTTCAGCGCCGGCAAAGAGATCATCATTCAGGTAGCCAAAAACATCCACAAATTGTCCTGCTGCAAATGTATTCTTTGAGAGGCTGTCGGATTCTTCGATGCGGACGGAACTTCCGTATTTAAAAATCGAACCCTGTGCCATTGATAGCACTGGAAGTAGAAGGATTACTGCAAAATTGCAGATGACTTTGTTCATGGCAGGCTCCCTGGTTGGTGAATGATATCACGTATCAGATGATACATTTTTTTTCTCTCAATTAATCGCGGGATGACCTTACAAGCCTGTACCAAAATGATGGTAACATTTGTAGGGTTATTGCTTACACAGACGCTTTTATATGGCGGTAACCCACTGAAAATAAGCGGCTTATAAAAATTAATATTGCATCTTACCTAACTTTTAGTCTATAATTCTTTGGATAAATCACTTCAAAATAAATCAGGGAAATGATTATGGAGATGTCATCAATTAATATATGGGCTGTGATTGCTGCGACGCTTTCAACGTTTCTGGTAGGTTGGCTTTGGTACGGTCCGCTATTCGGAAATTCCTGGATGCGGGCCACCGGACTGACCGAAGAGCAGCTTCAGCAGGGAAATATGGCTAAGATATTTGGTTTTGCTTTTATCTTTGAACTGATTATGGCCTTCAACCTGGCCATGTTTCTAAACGATCCGGGTACTACAACAATCTGGGGCGCGGCAGCAGGATTTTTGGCTGGCTTTGGGTGGGTCTTTTTTGCACTAGCCGTAAACAGCCTGTACGAGCAAAAGTCTTGGAAATATATATTTATCAATGGCGGTTACTGGACGGTCGCCTTTACGGTGATGGGAGTAATAATTGGGGCTTGGCGGTAAGTATGGTTGAACAAAAAGTAAAGCCCGGCACAGGGAACCGCCGGGCTGTTATTTTGTAAGCAGCTATTTTTTGTCGGATATTTTATAAAAAGTGTCGGTATCCTTTCGGAAAGCGTTCGGATTGTTACCATACTCGGTCACCAGTTTTTGCAGCTCATTGGTGTGAGCTGTGAGCAACAAGTTGCCAAAGGATAGTTCATGATCAATCTGAATATTTCCTTCCTTGATCTGCTTCTCAAACCAGTCCTCATTAAACTGATGCATGACTACTTCCCCGTCTTTAAGCTCCAGCTTGACAAAAATATGTACAGGGTACATGAAGGTGTCTATGATGGTGGGATTTTTAAACAGATCCAGATATAGCTCGTCACCGATACTCAGCAGACCCGCCAGGTACAATTCGCCATCGCTTTTGGTAGAGTCTGCATCTCCAATGATATAGATGCGATCCAGATTTTCTTCCTCAAACAGGGAAGCCATGCTATCGGTTTCTTCGATACCCATGGTATCCCGCAACGCCTGGTCATATTTCAGATCTTGCAGATTGAATACGTTGTAGATTTTGCTCCTGTTCTCGTTAGTCCACTGTCCGCTTAACTCGGGACGATATTGCAGATCCTGCGGATGATAAAGTGGATAAACAGTTGGGACACCACAACCCGTCAGGGTCAGGAGTAACAGTAGGGTTATTGGGAGATAGTAATG
>DASQZP010000471.1:0-5040 GCA_035638655.1 Bacteroidales bacterium | reverse complement strand
ACAGGTTACAAAAATGGATACTGTAAAACTTGTGAATGCACAATAACTTCTGCGGATTTTAGTAAAGTTGAAATGCCGTATCCTTTTTCTGGATACGGCATTATTATTTTAATTCTTGTCTATTTTACCAGTGACTATCCTCAATATTTCAGCTTCCTTTTCACCGATTTCAATGTTTATTTTATTGGCTTTGTCCAGGACTTCTTTTACATACTCCTTATCGGCCAGTCCGGATGAATTAATTTTCACATTTAGCCAGGCACCTGTTGCAGCGGCACGCAGTGCAACGGCTCCCACACCGGCATCGGAGACAGAATTCGGATTTCCGGTTTCTGCCATGGCCTCCACAACTGTCATAGAAGCAAGCGCTGTTTCCATAACTTTCAAAGGAACTTCCATGGCATAACGAGTGGCACTGTCAATTGCTTCCTTACGCGTACTTTTTTCTTCTTCGGTTTTCTTAGGCATACCAAAAGCATCCATGATGTTGTTGAAGGCCCTTGTGTCTTCATCCACAAGAGAGAGTAATTTCTCCTGCAGGTCCTTTCCTTTCTCTGCCCAGACAGAAAATTCTTCCCAGCGATCATCCCATCCCCGTTTGTGTGCCGATAAATTAGCAACCATGGTTCCCAGGGCCACACCCATTGAACCAATAAAGGCCGACACTGATCCTCCCCCGGGTGCTGGTGATTCGGAGGCTGTTTCATTCATGAAGCCCTTGAGGGTAAGATCGGTTAATTGCTTCTTTTTACCTTCTTTGGCTTCCATTACATATTCAATAATTTTCTCTTCCGGTTTAAAAGGATACAGTTCATCCAGACCAAGGGATTTGACAGCAATCTTAATGATTTCATCGTCAGAAATACCTTTTGAACGCTGTTGCTTATGTAAGAAATAGCGACCGGCATCGAGCATGGCTTTTAAAGGGATCAGGCCAACCAGTTCAGATCCTGTGACCCGGAGTCCGCGGGCTTCAGCTTTCCTGCAAACTTCATCGAAAGCTACATGTACAGGAGTAATGCTGATATTCGTAAGGTTCATCGATATCTGCGCAATGCCGTATTCTTCAATGTACCAGCCGATTGCTTTTACTGATTTCAAGGTACCCGGAATCATTACCGGATGACCCTTTTCATCCTTTACGATTTCACCGGTAAGCAGATTTCCCTTTCTTTTAGTTCTGCCTTTCTCCCTGACATCAAAGGCAATGGCATTGGCCCGGCGGGTGCTGGTTGTGTTCAGATTAATATTATACGCCACCAGGAAATCGCGGGCACCTACTGCCACTGCACCTGTTTTGGGACGGAATTCAGCCGGACCAAAATCTGGTTTCCATTCTTCGTGTGAGAGTTTTTCTTTTAATCCTTCATATTCGCCCGCGCGAACTGTGGCCAGATTTCTTCTGTTTTCGGTAAAAGCTGCATTCTCATAACAAAATACAGGAAAATCAAGCTCATTGCCGATTCTTTCAGCCAGTTTTCTTGCGTATTCAGCTGTTTCCTCCATTGTTATCCCGGCAACAGGTACAAGCGGACAAACATCTGTTGCACCAAAACGCGGGTGCTCTCCCTTGTGCCTGCTCATATCAATAAGTTGGGAAGCTTTTTTAACGGCCTGGAATGCTGCTTCAATAACCGCATCCGGATCACCGGCGAATGTAACAACAGTCCGGTTGGTGGCCTTGCCCGGGTCCACATCAAGCAGACTTACACCCTCAACTGACTCAACTTCATTGGTGATTTGTTTGATTATCGTCATGTCGTTGCCCTCACTGAAATTGGGCACACACTCCAATACTTTTTTCATAATTGCTGGTTTATTTGTTTTTTTTAATATTTTGCTGCTACATTTTTACAATGTAATCTCTCCGTTTAGTATCACCTTATCAATCAGATTGCTCTGATAAGCATAAGGCAGGTATTCATAGGAGGGAATTGGTTTGGTTATAATGAGGTTGGCTTTTTTCCTTCTCGCTATACTTCCCAGTTCTTTGCTTACCCCCATGGCATAGGCACCGTTAAGTGTTACTGCATTAATTACTTCTTCAGGAAGCAACCGCAGGCGAATGCAACCGAGAGACATAATAAATTTCATGTTTCCTGCCGGGGATGATCCCGGATTATAATCAGAAGCCAGTGCCAGCGGAAGGCCACTGTCAATCATTTTTCTTGCCGGTGGATTGTCCATGCCAAGGAAAAAAGCTGCTCCGGGCAAAAGCGTTGGCATGGTTTCACTGCCTTTCAGAGCAGCGATTTCCTCATCACCTGTGAATTCCAGGTGATCCACTGATAAAGCGTTGTAGTGTACCCCCGTCTGAATACCACCTGAATAATCCAGCTCGTTGGCATGTATCTTAGCCCGTAATCCATATTTTATCCCTGCCATCAGAATCATTTCTGTTTCTTCAGGAGTAAAAAATCCCCTGTCACAAAAAACATCAATGAAATCAGCCAGTTCCTCTGCAGCTAGCGAAGGAATCATTTCATGCACAATGAGATTGATATATTCTTCCCGGTTATTTTTATATTCGGCAGGAATGGCATGTGCCCCGAGGAAAGTGGATTTGATGGTGAGAGGAGTGGTTTCTTTCAGCCTTTTAATAACGCGCAGCATCTTCAATTCATCTTCCGTATTCAGTCCGTATCCGCTTTTAATTTCAACCGCACCGGTACCAAATTCCATGATCTCATGGATTCGTGCCAATGACTGCTCATAAAGCGCATCTTCACTGGTGTTGTGCAGGAGCTTTGCTGAATTCAGAATGCCGCCTCCTCTTCGGGCTATTTCTTCGTAGGATAACCCGCGAATCTTATCAGTATATTCAATCTCCCGGCTTCCGGCATATACCAGGTGGGTGTGACTGTCACAAAATGCCGGCATCACCATTTGTCCGGAGACATCCATTTCCATGAATTCATCAGTCAATTGCAGGTATTTATCTTTGTTGAAAGCTGACATCGGACCAAAATCAATAATCTTATCATCTTTCAGAAAAAGGAATGCATTTTCTATCGTTCCCAGTTTACTCATTTCTTTTCCGGAAACAAAAAGTACCGGCTTTTCCTCAACCTGAAGCAGCTTTTTGATATTCTTGATGGCTATTGCACTCATTCTATTTCATATTTGATTATCAATTATCTGCAGAGAAAATGCTTCTAACCTGAATTTTGTTCACCTGTAGCTGAACATTTCCTCCAATATTTAAACAAACATATAACAAAACCTATGATTTTACCTGTAGGGTGAACATGTTATAAAATCACTGGTGTTGTAATTTCAGCTGTTCAATTGATGCACTAGAAAAGCATATGGTGATTTCAGTTGAAGGAGAATTGAATCTTTGCACGCAGATAATTCGCTTATTGTAAATTGAGCTTTTTTTTCTTTCTTTAGGATTCAAAATGTTAAGATATATGAAAAACAGAGTCCCCATACTTATGCTATCATATTTTGCACCTGTTTTTTCCAACCGTAACAATAGATCTAAATGGTTTTTAATTCAAAATTTTTATTTACTTAAAAAAACTAAACAATGTTTCTGATTCTCCTGGTACTGTTTTACGTTTTCACTCCCTTACTTATTCTGCACCTCTGTCATCGATTTCCTTTTGTAAATAAATTAGGATCCGTTGTAATTGCCTATATCGTTGGATTGATCCTTGGTAACATAGGCATCCTTCCTGAAGGGAGCGAAAAAGTACAGGAGGTGCTGACGACCGTTACCATTCCATTGGCACTGCCCTTGCTTTTATTCTCTGTGAATATCCGTAGCTGGTTTCAAATTGCAGGCAAAACGATGTTGTCCATGCTGCTGGCCCTGGTGGGTGTAGTAGTCATGGTAATACTGGGCCATCATCTTTTCAAGAATGATATTGCTGATTCCTGGAAAATATCGGGAATGCTGATTGGTGTATATACCGGTGGTACACCAAATCTGGCGTCTATACAAACTGCCCTGGGAATCGACAATGTAACTTATATTGCTACTCATACTTATGATATGGTTATCTCCGCTGCTTATCTGTTTGTATTGATGGCTGTTGGTCAGCGTTTGTTCGGATTTATCCTGCCTAAATACAGGAAAATATCTGATGATGCGGGGACACCGGAGGATTTTGGCGGCAAAGATCCCTTTGAAGGTGTATTGCAAAAAAAGAACTACATCCCGCTTTTAAAAGGATTGGGTATTTCAGTCCTCATTTTCGCTGCCGGAGGTTCCCTCACATTATTTCTTCCCGGCAATATTTCGATGGCTGCAGCTATCCTGACTATCACCACGCTCGGTATTCTTTTTTCTCTTATACCGTCAATAAACAAGATTGAAAAAACATTTGAACTCGGGATGTATTTTATTCTGATCTTTAGTATTGTGGTTGCTTCCATGGCCGATATAAAGAAATTCAGCATGATTTCACCTGATCTCTTTTATTATGTTACAATGACGGTATTTGGATCACTATTTATTCATATACTACTCTCTAAAATTTTCAAAATTGATGCCGATACGGTAATCATCACTTCAACTGCTTTTATCTGTTCACCTCCGTTTGTGCCGGTGGTAGCTGGAGCGCTGAAGAATAAAGAGATTATTGTTAGCGGTCTTACGGTTGGTATTATAGGCTATGCGATCGGTAATTATCTTGGCGTTTTTATTGCTTTTATGTTGAAATAAAACCTAACCGGGAAATTTTTATTCAAATGAATTGTCTGTTTAGAGAGAATTTCTTTTTTGATGAAGTAAATTTTGCCTGACTGATAAAAAAAATCCGTAACGTGCGTTACGGATTTTGATAATTATTTTTTTGTATTGCCTATTGCCTATTGCCAATTGCTCATTGCCCATTGCTAATTGCTCATTGCCTTAGTCGTTACAGTCTTCAAAACTTTTATTATACTGTGTAATGGCTCTGTAACTCATTCCCATGCTCGAAAAACCTCCATCGTGGAAAAGATTCTGCATAGTAACTTTTTTGGTGAGGTCAGAAAACAGAGAGATACAATAATCGGCACATTCAGAAGCAGTTGCATTTCCGAGTGGCG
>DASQZP010000470.1:0-2591 GCA_035638655.1 Bacteroidales bacterium | reverse complement strand
CATCAGCCATAGGCAAAAGGGAGTCCCCGGCAAAATCAGCGGCAAGAAAGACACCTTTGGAAACATCCTGCCCGGTCATGTTGACCTTGAAAGTAACTTTAACCGTATTGAGATCTTCGTAAAACTGCGGTTCGGTCCAGCGGCCTCCGCCATTTTCCATGAAGTTGGTATTTACCGGATCGAAGAAAGCCACGTGTTCCTGGGAGCTTCCCGTTCCCCAGGGAGTCCTACAGGGAGTGGATACCCAGTCGGGCTCCCAGAAGATAACACCCATACCACCTGCTTTTTTCACCTCCCGTGTATAATCTGTCATATACTCGAGCTGTTTCTCCGGTATCACCGGCAGGTATGCAGGATCCGGTACATTAATGATGTTGGGCATCTGGTCAAAGTTTTCAGTCGTCCAGAGATATCCTGGTTCCACTACCATCGGCGCATATTGCGGATGCGCAGCTTTTAATTTTCTGATCATTTCTCCCAGCTTCTGAATACTGCCACCATGCCAGGCATAATAATAAGAAAAGCCCATGATGTCGAAATCAGTTACGCCATTACTGATAATATTGTCGTACCACCATTCCGGTACGTTTAGTCCGGCACAATGTAAGGCGATTTTGGGTTTAATGGTTGATTGTTCACTTATGTCCCTTACAGCTTTGATGGCGGCATTAAAAAGCTGTGCATGGCGGCTCCAGCTTGAGCTTACTGTGCCACTTACTGTATAATCGCTGTTGAGGGTGGTTTGTTTCAGGATGCCCGAATTTGTTTCATTGCCAACTTTGACGATCTCCGGCATCAGTCCTTCGTTATTCAGGGTAGTTAAAACACGGGTAACATAGTTGTAAACTGAATCTTTCAGGGTTGTCAAATCTGTTGCTACGGGAACCCAGGGATCCGGTATGTGCTGTTTGGCCGGATCAGCCCAAAAGTCTGATAAATGAAGGCCGAGCATGACTTCCATACCAGTTTCTTTTGCGCGGCGGATCGTTTTCTCCACATCTGTCATGTTGCTGTATTCATTCTTCACGCCGGCAGGCTGATCCAGCGATTTCTGCCAGGAAGGTTTGTACCACAATCTTACCCTGACAAGGTTGGTACCATGGTCAGCAAAGATCTGAAAAACATCTTTTGGTTGCATATTCTCTTTAAAAACAGCACCACAATCTTCCATTTCATTGGCATAGGAAAGGTCGTTGCCACGGTAAAATTTCTGGGCAAATGAATCGGGAAGCGCTAAAACAAGGAGGGAAATAAATAAAAACTGTTTCATAAAATTCATTAAAAAAACCCGGACAGGAAAAAGTCCTGTCCGGATTGACGTTCATCTATTTTAACACCAGCTTGCTAATTTTAGTTACATCTCCGTTTGAAATCTTAACAATATATAATCCACGGGGCAATGCAGCAGTACGAAGAACTATCTGCCCGGATACAGGATAATTTTTCTTCACCCTGAGTTGTTTCCCGGAAATATCAAACAGCTCAATATGCACTGTTTGCTGAGTTCGCGGGAATGCAACGGTCACATTTCCCTCTGCAGGATTCGGGAAAAGTTTAATTACATTTAAAGCAGGAACTTTATTGATTATTCCTGTAACCACCGGTTCTTCACAGCTTCCCCAGACATAGGCCACGGTTGTATCAGAAGCCGGAACAATGAGACCACGGTCTCCATTCCAGCCCAAAAATTCGTGACTGTCACAGGTTTCCGGGAGCTTTGGTTCACGGAACTGATCCAGGTTATCCCAGGAATCCTGGGTAATGAAATAGTACCCAATGGTATCTTTCTCATTAAATGTGATTGTAACGGAGTACAAACTATCACCTTCATCTGTCATAGCATGGAATTCCCAGCTATTTCCGTTATAAATCCCGCCGGCAAAAAACACACCGTTGGAGAGGTCCATCCCGCTGCCTTTCATGCTAACCATAAAGGTCACATCGGTTGAAAACACTGGCAACGTAAATACAATCATCAAAAAAGTAAAAAGTTTTTTCATAATCAATCAGGTTTTAAATGAATAAAAAGGTTAACTGCAAAAACTATTTATAGATTTTTCAGAACCCGGAATCCCGCTAAGAGATCAGCCTTCCAGGTCCTGATTGATTTCATTAAAATTTCACAAGCCGGCCTTAATAGCCGTCATTTTGGATCAATTTACCATTGCTGTTGTTAATTGCATAATCAGGGATCGGGAAAAGGTAAGGTCCTGGTGTTTTACCCACTGACTGTAGGGCTGATTCCCATTTACCATGCCTTACAAGGTCCATTTTACGCACTCCTTCAAAATACAATTCTTTGCCTCTTTCTGAAAGGATGACATCATTGAATGCTTCCCTGGTAGAAATATCAATTCCAGCCTCTTCCAGACTTTTTATACCCGCCCGGGTTCTGACACTATCAACCAGAGCAATGGCCTCGGCAGTTGGGCCGTTATTATTTTCATTAATGGCCTCAGCCAGCAAAAGCAGCACACCGGCATATCTGGCAATTACAACATCGTTCCCCTGCATTGAGTTTACATCGCCCCCTTCGTCCGGATATTTAGCGATAAGTGCTCCCCGCATATTCGAACGGTCACGTATCTCAC
>DASQZP010000469.1:0-8178 GCA_035638655.1 Bacteroidales bacterium | reverse complement strand
GATTATTTATTTATTAGTCTTCGCCTGGCAAAAAATGTCAAACCTGGAAAATTTGACATGCATTTTAGCATTAACAAGAAGAAAACGCTTACCTATACCTATGAAATAAGGAAGAGAAAACCCGGAAGTGCTGAAAGGGCTGGGTTCAACAGCTCTGATGCCATGTACCTGATCATGCCTGACCGCTTTTCCAATGGTAATCCGGGAAATGATAATATGCCGGGTATGCTGGAGAAAGCAGACAGAAATAACCGGGACGGCCGGCACGGAGGCGATATCAAAGGTATTGAAGAGCACCTGGATTATATTGCCGGTATGGGTTTTACAGCGCTTTGGATCAATCCTATGCTTGAAAATAACATGCCCGCTTTTTCATACCATGGTTATGCCATTACGGATTATTATAAAATAGATCCGCGATTTGGTACTAATGAAGATTATGTTCAGCTGGTTAACGAGTGCCACAAAAGAGGTATTAAAGTAGTAATGGATATGGTATTTAACCATTGCGGACTTAATCACTGGTGGATGAGCGATCTGCCTGAAAAAGACTGGATAAATCAATGGCCTGAATTTACCAGAACCAACTACCGGGCCACTACTTTTATGGATCCGCATGCTTCCTCTTATGATAAAAAGAAAATGGAGAAGGGCTGGTTTGACAAAACCATGCCCGATCTGAACCAGCAGAATAAATTAATGGGAAATTACCTGAGACAAAACAGCATCTGGTGGATAGAATATGCCGGACTGGATGGCATACGCATGGATACCTGGCCATACCCCAATCAGCAGTATATGTCTGACTGGACACAGCAGGTCCTTGATGAGTATCCTGATTTCAGCATCGTTGGCGAAGTCTGGATGCGAAAAGAGTCCCTGGTTGCCTATTGGGCCGGCGGAGCAAAAAATACGGATGGCTATGATTCCCATTTACCCAGCGTAACCGATTTTCCTTTCTGTTTCTCACTTGCAGACGCTTTTAAGGAACACGGAGGATGGGATGAAGGTCTTGGCCGTATTTATTATACACTGGCACAGGACTATTTATACCCTAATCCAAAGATGAATCTTATTTTTGCAGATAATCATGATATGAGCCGTTATTTTGAAACTGTCGGCCAAGACATCAGAAGATTTAAGATGGGAATTGCTGTACTGTTGACATCCAGAGGAATTCCGGAGATTTATTACGGAACTGAGATACTAATGACTGGTGATGCCAACAAGGGGCATGGATATATCCGGCAGGATTTTCCGGGAGGATGGCCCGGGGATTCCGTTTCGGCTTTCACTGCTAAAGGGCGTACTCCGCAACAGAATGACGCTTATAACTATATTACCAATTTGTTGCAATGGCGAAAAAACAATGAAGTTATCCATTCAGGAAAAACAGTGCAATTTGCCCCTGAAAATGATGTGTATGTCTATTTCAGATATAATGATGACGATGTTGTTATGGTGTTGCTGAATAATAATGATAATCAGAACAAAACAGTCGATACCGGACGTTTTGCTGAAATCATGTCTTCATTCAAACAGGCCCATGAGGTTATTTCGGATAAAGAGCTAACTTCACTTGCAACTATTACGATTCCTCCTAAAACGGCTATGATACTTGAACTTGAATAATGAAAAACAGATTTTCTAACGTGGAATACTGAAACAAACTACTTTATTAATCATTAAACCATACAAAATGAAGAAAAATACATTAATCGCATATTTCAAACCTATTCGGTTCTTTACGCTGCTGATTATAACGCTGGTAGCATCTTATTCATGCCAGACACAGGTTAATAATGATAATGCTGAAAAAGCCAGTTCATCCCGGCCTGTAAGCCAGGTAAATCATCCTGAATGGAGCCGTAATGCTGTTATTTATGAGGTGAATGTGAGACAGTTTAGCCAGGATGGAAGCTTAAATGCTGTAGCTGATCAATTGCCGGAATTAAAAAAGCTGGGTGTAGATATTTTGTGGCTGATGCCCATTTATCCCATTGGAGAAAAAAATCGCAAGGGTCCCCTGGGCAGTTACTACTCTGTAAAAAATTACAAAGAAGTAAATCCTGAATTTGGGACCATGGATGATTTTAAAGCCCTTGTGAAAAAGACACATGAAGAGGGATTGCATATTATTCTCGACTGGGTGCCCAATCATAGCGCCTGGGATAATCCGCTCACTGTTACTCATCCGGATTACTATATGAAAGATTCAGTCGGCAATTTTGTTTCTCCTTTCGACTGGACAGATGTAATACGGTTCAATTATGATAATCCCGATATGCGTCATTACATGACCAACACCATGAAATGGTGGATCACAGAAACTGGTATTGACGGTTTCAGGTGTGATGTGGCGCATATGATACCTGAGAATTACTGGAATAACCTCAGGGCATCACTCGATTCCCTGCCCGGAGAAGTATTTATGCTGGCTGAATCAGATCAGCCTTTTCTCAATGACAGTGCTTTTGATATGACATATGACTGGAAATTTCATCATATCATGAATGAAATTGCATCAGGTAATAAAGAGGCCACTGCTGTAATGCAGCATTTTAACTGGGTTGATTCGGTTTATCCTGTTGATTCATACCTGATGGAATTTACTTCCAACCATGATGAAAATTCATGGAACGGATCAGCCATTAAGAGACTGGGTCTGGGAGCTCCGACATTTGCAGCGCTGACCTATATCGTTCCGGGTATGCCTCTTATTTATGACGGGCAGGAGGCCGGCATGGAGAAATCGTTGTTGTTTTTTGAACGCGATCCTATTGTCTGGAAACACAGCCCTATGAGAGACCTTTATACTGAATTGAATACGCTCAAACATACCAGTAAAGCTCTATACAACGGTGCTGAGGGCGGATCCTTTGTTCAGGTGAATACTTCAGCAGATGCGAATGTTTTTGCAGCATTGAGGGAGAAAGATGCCGACCGCGTTTTTGCAGTCTTTAACCTGAGTGATTCTGCCATGACTATAAGCTTGAAAGGCGATGCCTTTGCCGGTGATTTTCAGGATTATTTCGATAAAACCAAAACAACTTTTGTTGGTAATGACCAGATGCTGCTATCACCCTGGGAATATAAAATTTATACAGGGAATAATTAAATTGCTCACATAATATGAATATTATCAGATGATATTTGAAATACAATGAAATGGGTGATTGAATAATATTCATACTCTCAGTCGCTTGCAAAGTAATTTTAAGCTGTCATGCAGCCTGATAAGATCCCAGATACAGCCAGGAAACCAAAAAGGAATCTGGCCAGTTAAAGAATTTCAAAATTTTCCGGCTAAAGCCAAACCTAAATGCCTGTGAGGGAGATCCGGATAAATATTTGTCCGGATCTCCTGATTTATGGGTAATAAGAGCTTTGATTAAAAAGTAAACTTGTTATTTTTTCCCAGTAGTCTGCTCATCTCATATTACGGCATAGCTATTTGTTCATCCTCATCATAAGTTTTGCTGATATTTAGAGTCAGCAATAAAATTCTTTTCTTAATCGAAGGCATTGGCCTGTTTTTACTGGTTTTGGAGATTAAAAATACGTATTTTTGAGTCAACAAAATCTCTAAAGCATAGAAAATGACAGAAGGAAAAGACCTGCGAATTGTTTTTATGGGTACACCAGAATTTGCTGTTGCTACACTCGACAGGCTGGTCCGGAACGGATACAATATACCGGCAGTGGTAACTGCACCCGACAAACCTGCCGGGCGGGGTAAAAAAATACAATCTTCCGCGGTTAAGAAATTTGCGGTAGAAAATGATATTCCGGTCTTGCAGCCTGTAAAACTGAAAGATCCTGAATTTCTCAATAAACTGTCAGATTTGCACCCTGATTTAATAGTTGTTGTTGCATTCCGGATGCTGCCCGAAGCTGTGTGGTCTATACCTCCCAAAGGCACCGTGAATCTGCATGCCTCTCTCTTGCCGCATTATCGCGGAGCAGCACCTATTAATCATGCCGTTATGAATGGAGATAAAGAGTCAGGCGTGACAACTTTTTTTATTGAAAAAGAGATTGACACGGGAAAGATAATCTTTCAGGAAAAGACAGAAATTTCAGAAAATATGAATGCTGGTGAGTTGCATGATATTTTAATGGATACTGGCGCTGAACTTATGGTAAAAACTGTAGCAGCTATCGCTGAGGGTGATTATCCTCAGTTAAGTCAGCAGGAATTATTAAGTCCGGGAGAAACACCCAAACTGGCTCCAAAAATATTCAGGGAGGATTGTCGCATCGACTGGAACCGACCTGCTGCGGAAATTCATAACCATATACGTGGTCTCAGTCCTTATCCTGCTGCCTGGACAATCCTTAAGGATGGCAGCAGCAAAGAGCCAGAGATTAAAATATTTAAGTCTGAGGTAAAAAATGAACTGCCTGCGGAGAATTCAGGCGCAATAGACACTGATAATAAGAATTACCTGAGGATTTCAGCAAATGATGCATTGATTGATATTCAGCATTTGCAGCTTCAGGGTAAAAAAAGACTTGAAATCAAAGAATTTCTCAGGGGATTTTCATTTTCATCCGGCTCAAGGGTGGAATAGGCTGCCCAACGTTTTTTATTTAACTTTACTATTTGTACATTTATCAGGTGAATTTTTCTGATAACTACTAACAAAACATCTCTTGAAATTATGAAACCTGCAAAGTTTTTTTTCAAATGTATAACCCTTGTATCAATAATCATTACATTATCCTTTTCTGATTCAAATGCCCAGGCTCCATTCGCTCGTGGTGTGAATCTAACAAACTGGTTTCAGACTTCAGACTCTCATCAGATCCAGTTCACCAAATATACTAAACAGGATTTTGAAAATATCAAATCACTCGGGTGTGATGTGGTCAGACTTCCCATAAACTTACATGCTATGACCAGTGGAGCTCCTGACTATGTAGTGGACACCCTCTTTCTGAGTTTTTTGGATCAGGCCGTTAACTGGGCCGAAGATCTTGAAATTAACCTGATCATTGATAATCACACTTTTAATCCTTCTGAAAGTACTGATCCAAATATTGGATATATCCTCAATAAGGTATGGAAACAACTAGCAGTACATTATAAGAATCGGTCAAAACTTATCTTTTATGAAGTACTGAATGAACCACACGGAATTTCTGATGAAGCCTGGGGAACCATTCAACAGGATGTGATTAATACCATCAGACAGGTAGATACCAAACATACAATCGTGGTAGGCGGCTCAGGTTTTAATAGTTACAATAACCTGGGCAAGATACCTGAATACACGGATGACAATCTCTTATATACTTTCCATTTTTACGATCCTTTTGTTTTCACACATCAGGGAGCCAGCTGGGTTACCCCTTCCATGGTACCTCTGGCAGGCGTTCCTTTTCCTTACAGGGAACAGGATATGCCTGCATGCCCTGAGTCCATTAAAGGTAGCTGGATCGAAAGTGCATTGAATGATTATCCAAATACCGGGAATGTAGAGCATGTAAAACAATTGATTGATATTGCAGTGGCTTTCAGGGACAGCAGGAAAGTAAATGTTTTTTGTGGTGAATTTGGAGTTTATATTCCAAACAGCAATCCTGCCGACCGGAATTACTGGTACAAGGAAGTGCGTTCATACCTGGAAGAAAAAAATATTCCCTGGACCAGCTGGGATTATCATGGTGGGTTTGGTATTTTTAAACCAAATACAGGCGGACGGTTTAACTACGATCTTAATCTTCCCTTACTTGAAGCTCTGGGACTGAATATTCCGGAACAACAGACATGGATCCCTCAACCTGACAGTACCGGTTTTCCTGTTTATACCGATTACATCGCGCAGCATATAAATGAGGCAGGATATGCCAATGGTGGAACTATAGATTATTATTCAGCGGAAATGCCGCATGATGGTGATTATGCATTATACTGGGCGGGTTCTGAACAGTATGGCCAGGTTGGATTTGATTTTGTGCCGGATAAGGATCTCTCAGAACTTAAAAAAAAAATTATGCCGTAAGTTTCTGGATGCGTTGTAATACTGAAGTCTCTTTTGATATTCGTTTTATTGATACAAAAATTAGTCCTGATGACCATCCCTGGCGAATGAGCTATACTATTAATCAGAATAATTTCCAATTTGATGATAAATGGCATCTGCTATACATCCCTTTAACTGAATTCAAAGAAACAGGTTCCTGGGATGATGGGACCTGGTTTAATCCGGAAGGTAAGTTTGACTGGACAACTGTAGATAATCTTCAACTCGTAGCAGAACATCAGTCTTTTGAAAATGTTAAAATTTGGTTTGATAACATAAAAGTTACAGATAGTCTGGAAACATATACATCAGCTTCTGACATATCCGGCCGGCAAAGTGAAATATTGATATTCCCCAATCCGGCTTCGCAATTAGTAACAATAAATTATAATATTAGCGTCAAAGGCATTGTAAGAATTGAGATTTGGAATCTTGCAGGTCAAAAAGTGGCTGATATTGAAAATAGTTACAGACAACCTGGCGTGTATACTTCTTACTGGGAGATAAATTCAGGAAGAGGCAATATTATACAACCGGGTTTGTACATGTGCAGGTTCTGCTCATCCAGGGAGATACAAACCCGGTATATAAGTGTAATTTATTAGCGCTTGTGCTTATCAAGTTAAACACAGAACCTTAAACATGAGTTGTCGTCACTCATCTATAGCCCAGCTGTAAACGAGGGAGGCATCACCTGAGAATTCCTTATGCCTGTCGATCTCATATTGTTCTTCAAACTCAGGGCCGAATCTTTCAAAAGCACTTAAGAAACCAAAATCACGATCCTTAATTTTAGCAAGGATATTTCCAATTAACGGAACAGCTTTTTTTGCAATCACCAGCCAGGGTACTGTTGTAGTACCTGCAATGTCAGTGATAATCCCAAAAGCATCTCCTGCAATGCCTTTTTCTACATCTTTTAATATTTCGCCCAGATTACGCGTTGAATCACGCGTGTGGCGTAAATAAACGTGAACATTTAATTCTCTTGTAGCTGGTAGTTCACGGCTCAGCACAAATAACCCTTCAGAACCGGTCTCGTCAGTATCAAACTGAAATGAATTATCATGCCGCTTACTTAATTTGAAAGGTTCCTGGGGAAGGGTCGTAACGATCATTTTTTCATTATCATCCGGATGTTCTGCAACAACAACAAAATACAACCGCCAGTGCTTTTTTGGTCGGTAGATGGTTACTTCATCAATTTCTAACCTTACTCTTGTCATTAGTTTTTTTATTTATGATCAATTAACCTGCTTAATGATATTATTTTCCTGTAATTAAATAAAACATTTCAAAGAATTTCTATTTTATCGAATTCATAATAAAACTAAAAAACAAATAAATTTACTCAAAAATCATTATAAAGTCAAGAAAAATATTTTTGTTTATCTTTGACAATACTTTCCTGTAATTACCTTGCTGAATATTTTATATGAATTCTGCTATAAGAGAAAAGATCAAAAAAACCGGAAGACATTATCCCGTTAGCCGTCTGATTATCCAACCAGCTATTATGATCTGGTTGTTATTGAAATTATGTTTCAGTGCAAGGTACAGAAGTGAAAGATTTTATGCTCTTTTTTATAAAAAATCCCTATGTCAGCCTTCAACCTTTACTAAGGAAAACCGATATCCGGTTTTGTTTGAACTGGCTAAAAAACATCAGGTTAATAAATTTTCCACGATACTTTCCTTTGGCTGCTCCACTGGTGAAGAAGTATTTACCCTGAACACCTGTTTTCCTGAAGCACTTATTACAGGTGTTGATATTAACAAATGGGCTATTCGAAAAGCAAAGCAAAGTAATAATAATAAAGACAAATTGCGATTCCATTTACCTGATTTTTTATCTGGTTTATCCGACGGATATTTTGATATTGTTTTTGCCCTTGGAGTACTTCAATCATCTGTGAACAGAAAAAGAGGAATAATTAAAAGCAGCCGCAGGTTTACATTTATGAAATTTGAACACAATTTAATTGAACTTGATCGGCTGTTAAAAGCAGGAGGTTTGCTTATAATTGATAATACGGATTATGATTTTAGAGAGACCCGGTTATTTGAGAAATATACTTTATTAGATGTAAAAAGTAATATTAAAAGAAACAGGCCGGTATTTGATAGAAATAATTTAGTAAGTCCTGAA
>DASQZP010000468.1:0-6599 GCA_035638655.1 Bacteroidales bacterium | reverse complement strand
TATATCGCGGTGAAATAATCTTCTTCAATTTTACCGGAAAGCACCAGATCCTGATCTCCGTCCTGATCATAATCACCCCATTCTGCCGCGGCATTGCCTACTCCCATAATATTTACACAGCAAGGTGAAAACTCACCCTGGTCATTAAGATAAATTATAGAGGGTTGAGCGTTGAATCCGCAGACAAAAATATCCAGGTCTCCGTCGTTATCAAAATCCACCCAGGTGCTTTCACCGCTCCATATACCTGTCAAGCCGGCATCCACTTCCTCCAACGCCCAACTTCCAAATGGGGTTGCACCAATATTGCGGTATATCAATGTATGATACTGACCATTCCCTGCATTTCCGGACACCAGCAGATCGTACCGGCCATCATTATTGTAATCACCCCAATCAAACGAACCGGCATCCAGATCTTTGATATCCACATCCGCAGTTTCTACGAAACTTCCCTCCACATTTTCATAGAAGATTGTGCTAATTTGAGTAGCAGCCTGGTTTTCACGCCCCATAATGATCAGGTCAAGATCATCATCATTGTCATAATCAGTCCATGAGACAGCATTTGAGGTACCCGGGGAAACACCCATCAGAGTTATGCCCGAATCTTCAAAGCCATTCCCGGTATTTTTGAAAATTTTAGTAATATATTCCTCCTGATGCCCCAGCCAGCCTGTCATGGCAAAATCAAGATCCCCGTCACCATCATAATCACCCCATGCGACGGAGCCATGAGACACACTGTCTACAGCAAAATCCATCAAAGTAAAATTGTCCGGGATGGCATTCCTGTTAATCACTACCCGGGCGGTATCGGTTTCTCCATGCTGGTCGGAAATTACATACCACAAGGTATCATTGTCATAGGAGAAGTCAGTGGGCAGATACTGTAGTGTTGTGTCTCCCGGCAATATCGATACATTCCCCTGCATGGGTGGTTCAACCGAAATAATAACCAGCGTATCTCCATCCACATCATAATCATTCTCCAGCACTTTCAGGACTGTTTCTCCTGTAACATTATAATTATCATCCATGGCTATGGGCGGATCATTTACCGGTGTGATCATTACGTTAAAAGTATCCCGGGCAGTCTCATTCATATTGTCCTTTGCAGTTACTACAATCTTCCCTTCTCCTGCATAATTCAGTGAACTGTTTACTGATAAAACAGTCCCCTCAAGCTGAGCAAGAATGTCCGGATTATCACTTTCAGTAGTAAACACAAGCACATCTTCTTCATTGGGATCTGCAAATACAGTATCCAGCAAGGCAACCACCAGAGGTCCTCCGTCTTCCGGAAAACTTATATCCTCAATGGGTTTATTCACCCAGGGAGGCTCATTGGGCACAATGGTAAATTCATCTGCACCGATATCCGGGTTAACAGCATTTCTGGTATCCCCGTCAATATCGGTATCAATACCTGATACAGAAGATCCTTTCCCATCCAGCAGGGGCGAATATGTATGCAGGTTGGTGGCAGAAAGAAATCCCGGATTGGCCATAATTGAATGTTGATTAGCACTACTGGCCGTTTGTATGGCCGCCAGATCTGCACAAACCTCTCCCCAGTATCCCAACGCTGTTCCTTCTGAATAGAAACAGTTATAATCAACCGCATCAAAAGTAGTATTGTTAATATAAATACTGTATACCAGTCCTTTATTACTGAAAATATTGTCTTTCAGCGTGATATTCTCACTGTTCTGAATATTTGCGGGAACACCCTTATTAGATCCTGAATACATCGATATGCTGTTGTAATAGATTTTGATCTTATTGCAATTGTAAAGTTTCAGACCATGTTGATTGGGTGAAGCATAATCGCTGGCAATAAAATTATTGGCAATCAGTCCGGTGGTAAAATCTTCAAAGGTTACATTGTTCAGGTCAAACCCAGAGCCATATTTACAGTAGACATCATTCTTTTCTATGGTAAGGCCTTTGGTTGCGTATGAAATGTCACTACCGTACATATTACCTGTCATTTTATTACCAATAATGACCGGATTCAGAATATTCCGTAAATTAAGGTGGGCATACGCAGCATTTTGAATCACGTTGTTCTGAAAATAAAAATTCCCTGTTTTGGTAAGTGGATCATTAAGGTTGTACATTAATGCAGTTCCTCCAAGACTAAAGCTGTCATTTTCGAAATACTGCTGATGAAAATTCAGGTTATTGGAAAAAATCACAATCCCGCAGGCATTGGCATCATGCTGTTCAGTGCTGTTGAGCTTACAGGAAATCACAAAGAGACTGTCCACCATTCCTTCGAGATCCAGTATACGGGCGCAACGGCTGTCGGTAGCATCAAATGTGAGATCCCGAAGCATCAGGAACGAAGCTCCCTTTAGTTTCAATATATAATTATCGTACTGATCATTAGCATTGTGCCAGATATGCACATTGGTATGGTTGCCGGTAGAAGATTCAATGATAACCGGACTGTTTGAAGAGGCCCCGGTAACCGGGGGGATCACACATTGTTCTTCATAATAACCCGGAAGGAGTTGCAATCTTATTGTATCAGATATTCCTTTAACCTGCACATCTGCAACAGCCTCATTTAAGGTGGCATAATTGCCGCCGTTCCCAATAGTCAGCACGCCACTGAGGGCAGGTTTAACACTGGCAGAAGCAGCAAACTCCACGGCACCGATATCCGGATGTGTTTCATCCCGCAAAGTTCCGTCAATGTCTTCAGTGACATCATCAAGAGGCGTTCCGGCATCATCCAGCCAGGCTGAATTGGGTTGCAGCGTTGCTGTTGAAGTGAAGTTCGGCCAGGCAAACAGTGAATGTGCATCCTTACCGCTGACCATTTTAAGTGTGCGAAAATCCTCACAATTTTCCCCCCAGTATGCAAATATTCTTCCGGTGGTATAATAATTATTGTAGTCACAGTTTTTAACCTGACCGGTCCCAAGGCTATAAATAGCAAACCCTTCATCCAGGGCAACCAGGTTGTTATTCATCACATTAATTGTCTGGTCGATGCAATAATTAAGGTACAGGACCTTCGCAAGTTTATAATCAGTATTAAGTAATACACTGTTGTTATAAAGGTTTACAAAAGAACAGGAGCTCAACTGAATACCAGTATTCCCGTTTTCAGTCATCGAAACTGTATTATTGGCGACCAGGGATTCAAAGTTTGCAGCCGATTTCATATTGGAAATCATCAGGCCGGTGCGTGAAATCTCTGTCAGCCAGTTCGATGTTACCTGAACACTGTTGCCTGAACCAATCAGATAAACCCCATAGCTGCCACCATTTATCCGATTATCAGAAACAACAGTACCATTGTGCCTGTTCAGATAAATTCCTGCATAACCTGGATTCTCTATAATATTATTGGTGATTTCCGAATTGTTGTTATACTGGTTGCTGCTGTTAATGAAGATGGCATAACTGCCGTTTGTAAAGTAGTTATTGGAAATTTTCACATTATTTAATGCAGCATTATTTGCATTAACCAGGGCCAGTTCGGCTCGTGCATTGGTATTATAAGTCCCATTGAAACAATTGTTTTCAAGCGTTGTATTATATACATATTCTTCCATCAAAACGGCCCTGCCGTATACATCGTTAAGGGCTGTGAAAGTAAGCCCCCGGATGGTAACAAAGTTACACTGCTTTAACTTCAACACAAAATTATCATCACTTCCTGTAGCTGTATAACGAATCACTACATCCGTTGAATCTCCCGTGGCTGACTGGAAAACAACGGTATTGACTTCAGAGGTATTGGGAATATATGGAACAGTTAACTGCTCATCATATGTTCCGGAAAGAATATTAAAAGTAACCGGCCCGCTTACCCCAAGTGTATTCAGGTCGCTGGTAACATCAGCAAAAGAAGTATAATCACCGCCAGTCCCGATGGTATAGGTTCCGGATAATTGAGCCAGCGATACACTTTGCAAAAGGATCAGTAAAACAAATACTGTCAATAACCTTCTGAGCCATTTGCTCAAAAGCAGATATGGTAAATGTGTTTTCATAATCATAGGTTATTAATTAATAAAGGTTTAATTTATAAGAGAATATATTGCTTAAAACAGTTATGCGTTTATTCAATCCGCTTTAACAAACTCAACCCGGCGGTTAAGCGCCCTTATTAATAGACTGAATGTCTAAAAGATACATATTGTCTTCATAATGCTATAGGTTATTAAGTTCAATGAATATAAAGTTATCCCTCAGAAGCATATGAGAAAATCCCATTAGTATGGGATATTTAAGGTGAAGTGAGGAAAGAAGTTGAGGAATCAGGATAATAATTTATTGAATACAATGCATATCAGATTTCACCACTTAAAGATTTTCTGATAATATCAGCTTTGCAATGTACCTGAAGTTTACTGTATATATTTTTGATATGTGAGCGGACTGTTTCCAGTGAAATGCATGCCTGGTTAGCAATCATCTTATAGCTTAAACCATCTACCAGTCCCATCACAATTTCACGCTCCCGGTCAGTAAGTATAGATTTTTTCTTACTGCTTTTGTCATGCCTGAAATAATCAATCACTTTGCGGGCAATCTGGGGAGACATAAAAGAGCCGCCTTCATTGACCATTTCAATAGCCTTTTTTATTTCCGGGAAAGGAACATTTTTAAGCAGATAACCTGAAGCACCGGCACACAAGGACTGGAATATCTTATGAGAATCATTGTAGATGGTAAACATGATGATATTGATATCAGGGTATTTATCATGAATAATCTTGATACCGCTGATACCAGACATTCCGGGCAACCCGATGTCCATCAGGATCACATCGGGAAGATTATCTGTATCAAGTGTACCCAGAAAAAGCTCGACAGATTCTTTGGCTGTGAGGCAGGACATATCTGGCTGACTGTGCAAATATTCCCTGATCCCTTCCCGGATCACCTGGTCATCTTCTATGATAGCTACATTTATCATACTGGCATGTTACGCATGATTTATGAAAAAGGAAATACCATCTATATGGGGTTTTAGTTAATCTATATCTTTTTGCCCCGGAGTCTGATCTCTGTTCCCTTATCAGCAGTATGAATTGTCAGTTCAACCCCCATCCGGCCGGCTCTCATTTTCATATTCCGCAATCCATTTCCTTTATTAGTATTTTGGGCGTTAATACCTTTGCCATCATCAGATACAGAGAGCTCAAAACCATTCTCATCAGAAATAAACTTCACCAACACCTGTTTTGCCCCCGAATGTTTGGCTATATTGGTAATGGCTTCTTTGAAAATGTAATAAATATGTTGCCGGGTGGTTACTTTCAGCCGCTTTTTCATATTCAGTCCTTTATGCTGAAAAGTAACACTGATATCCCTGGCTGGCAATGTGTTATGCGCTACATCCTGCATGCGGGCAAGCAGGTCTCCCAGGGTGTCATTCCGGGCATCGATAGACCAGATGATGTCACTCAGGGTGGAAATAATCTGCCTGCTCAGTTCTGCAATCTTATGCGAGATTGAGAGGGCCTGTTCAGTATCACGGGAAGTTTCAATTTGTTGTGAGTGGATTGTGATTCGTGTCAGCACTGCTCCAAGATCATCGTGGAGGTCGCTGGCAATGCGCACCCGGAGCCTTTCAATCTGCCGAACCTGCTGTAATCTGTACAGGTGGATCAGGTACAACAAAACCACACCAGCCAGTATGCCCAGTATCCTGAACCACCATGTTTTCCACCAGGGAGGTGTGATAATAATATTCATGGAAGCTTCCTGATCACTCCAAACGCCGTCACTGTTTGTTCCCTGCACACGAAAAATATATTCCCCGGGATCAAGTCCGGTATATCCTGCATACCTCCTGGTGCCGGCCTCCACCCAATCTTCATCAAGCCCTTCCATGATGTACCTGTACTGGTTTCTTTCCGGGATTGCATAGTCCAGGGAGGCAAACTCGAAAGAGAAAAAGTTCTGCCGGTAATTCAGCTGTATCGTACTGGTGAAGGGCAGGGCAGCAGGAAGCTTTGTTTCTTTATTAAAAATCATGAAAGAAGTAATGGCAACCGAAGGATTGTAACTCCTTTCATGTATACTGTCGGGACAGAAAATGTTGAAACCTTCCACACCTCCAAACATAAAATATCCGTTATGAAGTTTGATTTTAGCTCCCGCATTAAATTCATTGCTCTGCAACCCGTCTTTAACCGTGAAATTTCTGAACCGCCCACTTTCCGGCTGAATCCTCGTTAATCCAATGTTACTGCTGATCCACAGGTTATGGTTATCATCCGGTAATACAGTATATACAGAACTTCCCGGTAATCCGTCTTTTTCAGAGATTTGATAAAACCCGGCAGAAACCGAATCAATCAATAATACAGATAGTCCCCTGTTGGTCCCCACAAGCAGAATTCTTCCGGAATCGGTATCATTCTCGTAAATATCATGTATTATATTGCCGCTGAGTGATGCCGGATCCAGAGGATCACTCAAAAATCGGGTAAATGAGTTTGTATTTCTGTTGTATCTGTTCAATCCGCCTCCCCACGTGCCAATCCACAATGTCTCCCGACTGTCCATGAAAAGCCTGATCAAATAATTTCCGGACAAAGAATTGGCCCTTTGGGGATGGTGCTGAT
>DASQZP010000467.1:0-2642 GCA_035638655.1 Bacteroidales bacterium | reverse complement strand
TTACCATTTCAAATGTGAACAAATCACCATTAAACGTGATCTCTCGGAATTACGGGCAAACGGAATTGATATTCACAGTTCGGGTAAGAAGGGAATTGTTATCGATAATAGTTTGACCAAAGAACAAATTCAGGATTTACTGTTCAGTTATTTTTCGTCGGCTGTAAACAAACAATATGATAAAGCTCTGCGGTTACTTGTCAGCAAGCAGAAAGAAAAATCAATTCCTATAATTACAACTCTTCAGAAAGGGATGGAGGAAAATAAAAAAGTTATAATAGATTATCAGCGGAACGAATCAAAGAATTCATATAAGTGTGAGATTGACCCGATAATGTTTTTTCAGTCTTCCGGCAAATGGAGGCTGCTTGCCAGGGACGAAGAGATATTAAAACAATTTTTGGTCGATAAAATTTCAAGCGCCGAACTTACTAAGAAAAAGTTTCACAAAATACCTAAAGAAGAAATCGACCAACTTTTTGAAGGTTCGTTCAGAAGCTGGATCGGTTCGGAGAAACACAAAGTTAAACTTAGATTTTACCCGCCCTGGGTAAAGAGAATAAAACCGAACCAGATGATGGAAACACAGGTGATAACAGAAAATGAAGACAGCTCTATTGACCTGGAAATGACGGTAAATTCGCTGAGTGAAGTTGCCGGGTGGATAGTAAGCAGGGGGAAGGGTGTTGAAGTGATTGAGCCGAAAACTCTTCGTGATGAAGTGATTAAATTAGCTGGTGAGACTTTAGCCAACTATAATAAACGGGGCAATAAAGTAACAGCTTAATAAAGATCATTCAATGATACGACAATGAATCAGTAATCAAATAAATTACCGATCCGTTTATATTTTTCGAAGTAAAAATGAGCACATAATAAACTTATAAAACTAATTTTTGCATTTCTGAAAAGTTAGAAGAAAGCTAGCATCATTGTTTCATTAAATAGTGATATACACATATTCCAACAATTATTATTGAGGTAAAAATGAAATTTACAGAACCCCTTTACGCTAAACTAACAATACCATTTAGCGAAGAAGCATTAGACTGGAACCAAGAATTTTATCTGGAATGGAAAAAGTTGCTCAAAAAACAGAGAGTATACGAGGAAGAATTAGTTACTATTTTGATGTTGTGGTCAGAATTTTTAACCGGCACTAAACTAAATTTTTTATATAGACCTAATAGAGGTACGGATGGAGGCGAAGATTTAATTGCAGTTGATTCCATTGGACGTATTCACATTTTTGAATGTAAAAAAGATAAAATTGATCTTAAAACAATGATGCAGGTCAGATATTATTTGATGTCTCATATTTTTCAAAATGCTGATGATTACAAATCTCGCACAATAAGAAAGTCTGCTTTTAGTCAGTCGAAGATATTTTCATATTTAAATGCTCTTCAGGATCAAGGTAAAAGTTCAGAAAATAATAACAAACTGTTGAAAACTGCAGCATCTAATTGGTATAATAAAGATCAATTTTACCTGGCAACAAATAAAGATGAATATCGTAAAAAGATTTTTGATAAAAAGGATTTATTAGTAAATAAAAATTACGTGTACTGGTTAGTAGCTCCTGAAATAGATGAGAAATGTTATAATGAAATTAATCTTTTACGTTCCAGTGGCAATGATGTAAGGGTTCTTAGTTTAGATATTCGAAAAAAAGTTATTGATAAAAAGATGAATATATTTATTCAATTTCAAAAAGAAGTTGCTAAGCAAAGAGATGAAATTGACACTAAACTATTAAACTTTGCGAATAATGTTAAAATTAATCCGAAACTCAAAAAAGAAAATTGGAACGGGACTAAAATTCTCCATATTGAATATTATGAAAAAGATCGGCCGTCATCGCCTAAAAAAATTGGTGGTGGGCTTAAAAAACCTAGTATTGTTTCTTATCCCAACAATAAAGAAGAAAACTTTATTACAAAGTATCTAAAGTAAGGTTTAATTTGAATCATCGGATTAAAGATATAACAATTAATCCATGCTATTCAGATTCAAGGTTTTTTGGTCGTTAGGCAGGGAATCATCCCTGCCTCCATTTTAATAAGTGCAAAACCCTTCCGTGGTTAATCCTATCCAATTAATATCATCAAATGATACGACCTTAAATACGGAATCCGGTATTTTCCATCCAAAATATATTCCGGGAGTATATGAATGGAAAAAATTGCATTGAGATATGTTAATCATTTAAGTGAATTAAAATGCTGTGAGTTCTACAGAAAAAAAGCCGGCGAAATTTTCTGTTATCTTTTGGATTTTGAAAATGACGATGTAGGTTCACCGGAAGAATACCCGACCGAATTTAAAAACTTTACGGAACTTGCGGAATATTACTCCGGGAAACAATCATTAATAATTGTCGAAGAATTGACGCCTGAAGAAGCTGTTAAAAAAATCGGGAATGTACTTTGATGATTTAGTTTGTTGAATCTAAGTTTTGGAATATAGATAAAATTCATTCTTCTAAACTACATGTTTATTATTCCGATAATATAATATTACATATAGTATTTATCGTTATTATGAATATTTCTCATTCGAAAATGAGGTATCATGAAATTAGAAGATGTTGAATCAATTGCAGAATCCCTTTTGTCAGATTTCGGACTAAAAGACGAAGG
>DASQZP010000466.1:0-5380 GCA_035638655.1 Bacteroidales bacterium | reverse complement strand
CGTCAATCTGGTCAATGAGCGCATATTTACATACCGGACAAAATTCATCTAATTCCCTTTCATAATTTCCCCAAAAATTTTGCACCCATCTTGTTTGATTGCGCATGAAGCAATGGCCTGTTGGATGATAAATACTGCCATGAAATGTATTCCCCCCGGAATAAAGTCCTACAATTTGCCTCTTTTTGCTTTTACATCCGTGAATTAAACTGCCGGGCAGTTTATCACTGTCCTGTCTTGGTTTTCTGTCAATAATTTCTTTGAATACTCCAGAAAATTCTTTTGCATTAAAAGGAAATGGATCACTTGCGATATGATCGAGAATAGTTTTTGATATTACTTCTTTTGTATCAGATGAAGTTGAAGGGGAATCATCAGCAAAAACCGGCTTATAAACTATTATTTGTTCTTTATCTCCCAAAGTCAGGAATGCTGAATTCAGTGATCCTGATACCGTTATTTCGTCTCCGGAAACGGTTGCCTGCATATTAGCGGAAACCATTCGTGAAATTGTATCTGATTGATTAGCCGGATTCGGTGATGCTGTTCTGTTTACTATCGCAACAGGATTATTCGCACTGCTTTTTCTGATTCTGATTATATCTCCGGTTGAAAATTTGGCTCCCTGTCCCTGCCTTAATCTCAATTTATAACTGGAACCATTTTTTACCACAGCTTCTCTGAGAATACCACATTTTTCAATTCTGTCATACCTCCATTTTATCTTATCAGCATCAATTTGTCCACTTCCGCCTGAAGGTGTCAGCAAATCGTTTCTTGACTGAACATTGGCACTCCAGTCCAGATCATCATCATCTTCGCCGGCAGTATCTCCGAATATTGCATATTTCCAACCACTATGATCCATACATGCTTCGTTTACAAATGAAGCAGATGGGGGATTTTCACCATATTCATCTTCGAGACCAAAGGAATGTCCTAATTCATGAACCATGGTTGCTTTCTTGCTTAAACTAAGTTCCTCCGATTTCATATCACCGGTATCAATATCTTTTGGGACCTGTATATAACATTTATAATTTGAAGGTATAGTGGTGACCTTGCATCGGTGGGCTCTGTCTGTTCTGTTATATTCTCTTTTAAATATTTCAACAAAAAAGCCACCAATAGATAAATTTATAGCTCTGCCATTATCAGCGGCCGTAATAATTGCAATTCTGTCATAATCCTTTGCCTTAGGTGCCGGATTTGAATGATTTGTTAAAAATTGATTTCCTATTAAATTTCCTTCAGTATCATGTAAGGTTGCAAGGAAAGTATCTAAATCATATCTGGATATTCTTTTAGAATTATAATTAATATGGTTAAAATTATCAATTGATGATGCTGCAGTATAATTATTGATATGTACTCCCAGAACAGTATTCTTTTCCTCAGGTAATCTTCTGTTGGATAGTTTTTTCCATTTATTGATGGTTTCCTCTGAAATCAGGTTAATATCACTGTCACTAACTGATGAGTTTGCTTTCCAGTAGTTGGTGATAGCCGTTTTTCCCCAGGCAGCCATTAGTTTTACAGGAAGACCAAAGTGATATACCAGATGTTTAACTTTCCAATGGTCAGCACTCACCGAACCGGGTTTTTCAGGGAATGGCAATAAAAAAGCCAAAGTATCTCCTTCTTCTTCAAAAACTGTAACTTCTCCTCTGTTCGTGGCACCCTGTTCATCAGAAATCAGACCTACCTTCCAGAAATTAATAGACCCCTTTAATAGATTAAAAGGCGAAGTAATTCTTCCGTTAACAAGGTCGGCTATGAAATTATCTACTATTATATCAAAGGCATACAGGTCAGTTACAGTAAAACCATCAGGCAGAAACAAGATATTAGGTATTTTGTCAACAATAACATTGCCGTCATCATCTTCATAACCAGGACAATTACCGGTAGATACCAATTCTGCCTGTATATTGGTATTTCCGGATGATAATTGATCATCAACCCTGATTGTGGCTGTTGTCGATTTTGTTATGCCAAGGCTTGTAATGCCAAAAGTAAAGTCAACAGGATAGTCATTTTTTGAATGCGATGTGGCAGGTGTAATGAGACCGGAACTCGAAATTAGCCCTGGCGCAGAAGGACAGTTAAAATTAAGTGTATAGTCAGACATAAAATCATAATTCACTGATCCTCCATGCGATCCACGGTAGATGTTAGCTATTTCTGCTACAACATCATCATCGAAACGGGCAAATATTGAAAATCTGTAATTGCCGGCTCCCTGCTGTACTGTTAATCTTTCTGGAGACAACCATACGGAATTAATACTACGATGGATCTGAATTCTTATATATGTCTCTTTTGTATCTGCCCCTGTACCTGTCCTGGTTACTTTTGCAATAACAATAAAATTATATATTTTATTTTCATCACCGGCTGGAACAGAAGCTCCTGCATCAACTACTCCGGAATTCTTATTCACTCTTATATCCTGAATCTCATATATATTCCCTGTAGGCGGATTACTAGTAAATAATGGTATAAATTCCAGTGTTGTATTACTGCTATGAGCTGAAAGATAAGTTGTAGCAGAATCATCTCCAATCAGCAAAAGATCTTTTAAGTTGGTTGATTTTCCTCTTAACAGATGAATGTCATAGGGAGGACTGAATGCAAGGTTGGGTATAGCCATGGTTTTTAAATTTTCTCATTAGAAAGCTTAATACAAAGACTATTTTGGTTCGATCGGAATGCAGGATAAGTTACAAAGATTTATCTTGAATGTCAATTATAAAACTTATTTTAAATCAGAATTTTAGACTATTTATGTCTTTTTCGTATGTCGTTCTTTTTATTTTTACTATTACTTGGAGCCCGGTTCCCTTGATAACTCAGGGCAATGTTTCTATTAAAATAAATAAGATATAAATTTTGTCCACGTTTGAATACAAAGGATAATTACGGATGGACACAAAGGAAATCACAGATTTAATATAATTTCTTTATTTCGTTCATTTTTGAGCCGGTGTAAGTATTGAAATATCGTACACCCGTGGGATGTATTGTAACAGGTCAAATTCTGCGGAAAAAGTTATCTTTTCTTCTTTCACAAAGTATTACCAATATATAAATATTGCAGATTTTCTTACTAATATTTGACTTATTTGCGACCGGTTCATACTGATACTATGTGTATTTTTGTTTAGTGGAGAATGAAGTAGCCGGACAAAGAAAAACTGACTTCGGTGCTAATTAGAGTCTGTCAATAAAATCAACATATGAAAAAAGCCATACTACCTGTAATAATATTTCTCATATCAGGATTTATTATAATTCCGCTAAATGCCCAAACAACAAATACTGCTGACCGTATTGCCAGTGCTGGCGACAACCTGGCAGCCCAGCCTGTTCCGGACCGGACCGTTTTTTACAATGTTTCAGATACAGGTATATCCAAACCGCTTACCTGGGGACTGGACCTGGCCTGGCTTGATGCAACAAATATCCGCCGTGGCGTTGCATTTATGGGTGCCGACCGTGTGGATGTGGTGCGATCATCATTCATGCCTACCAGTCCATTAGTTGGTGACAGCGCACTGCAAGGCGATGCACTGACCAATACCAGCAAACGAATTGCTATAATTAATAACTACCTGGGGCCAACTACCAAAGTAGTACTCAACTGCGATCATCCCAGTGTGGATCCCTATTTTCTGGAAAATGCATCTCATTGGGCCAAATTAATTGAGGTAACTGCTAAAATGCATGAAGAAAGCGGGCGAACAGTAGTTTCTGTATCACCGTTTAATGAGCCGGATTATGGCTGGGGACAATATACAGGACAAAACGGTAAATCTGACTTTTATGATATTTGTGGAATGTTGAGAAGTAATCCCGATTTCGACAGTATTCGTATTTCAGGGGGAAACACACTTAATTGTGACGAAGCGTTGCCATGGTATAATTATCTGAAAGACCGGCTGGATGAAGGGAATACGCATCAGTTGGCCGGTAGTTTTGATAGTTTTGCAAATTTCTTTCAGGTAGTGCGGGCCAATGGCGATCATGCTACGGATGATGAACTTCATAATGTCATGGAGGCTATGGTTGGTGCTGAATATGGTATGCAAACAGGTATTTGGTGGGGAACAGCTGAGCTGGCACGTGGTGAGTTTGTGAAAGCCAGCGACGGAAAAAGGCTTGGTTATGCGGAGGATCGTTCCAACTGGACTGCAGCATCTGTTTACCGGAATCCGCAGGGCATTGTAAAGGCTTTTGGAGGCACTTCGGAACGACAGGCCATTACAACTACCTACCGGTTTGTTTCCAAAGATCGGCCTGTATACTATGATGGTAATGGTCCACAGTATGAATATACCATGGAGATGCCGGGGGGCACCGGATATCAGCAGGGGCAAACAAATGCGGAAAGAGTGGTTAATATTACCTGGGGCGATGATATTCAGCCTGTTATAAATGGCAAATATATATTGGTAAACCGCAACAGCGGACTGGTGATGGAAGTTGCAAACGGATCAACAACAGCTGGAGCTAATATTCGGCAGGGCACAAATAAAGGTGCCACTTACCAGCAATGGAATGTTACTCCTGTATCTTCGCGTATAGGAGGCGATTTTAGTTATTTCACCTTTACTGCCGTCAACAGCGGAAAATCACCTGATGTCTACAACTGGTCACTGGAAAATAATGGCAATATTGCCCTATGGGATAATACTAAAGGCGCTAACCAGCAATGGTATCTCGAATATGCCGGAGATGGCTGGTTTTATATTCGAAGTCGGTTTAGTGCAAGGTGCCTGCAGGTGGCAAATGCCAGTACTGTTGATGGTGCAAATATTGAACAATATGAAAAAAATGACAACACAAATCAGCAATGGCGCTTTATTCCGGCTGGAACCCCGGTAGAGTTTCAGGCTCCGTCTGCACCTAAAAATTTCGTTGCTGCTCCCAATGCGGAATCAGTCCTGCTCAACTGGTCGGCAAACCCTGAAAATGATGTGGCAGGATACACTATTTTACGTTCAGATAAAACAGGAGGATCATATAACACGATTGCCAGAAAGATGACATCCGACTCATTCTTAGATAATACTGCCACGGCAGGTAAACAGTACTTTTATGTAGTCAGGGCAGTTGATAACTCCCTCAACCGGTCAGCATATTCAAACGAAGCATCGGCAACTGCTACTGGTGATAAAGAGCTGGTTACCTACCTCCAGTTCGATGGAAACACCCTCGATAGCACAATAAACCAGAATAATGCTGCCGCGTATGGCGATACCACTTTCGTCGCCGGTAAAGTAGGGGATGAGGCAGTTTCATTAAACGGTAAAAATGAATTTATACAGTTGCCTGCTACAATTGCAAATCATCAGAATATAACCATTTCCACCTGGGT
>DASQZP010000465.1:0-2156 GCA_035638655.1 Bacteroidales bacterium | reverse complement strand
CAGTTATGTACTCTGTAACACCAATATTGGTTGAGTGATATGCTTTTACACGAAATGCACAGTCATTTTTTAACGACCACTTAAGAGTGTCTCCATAAAGAAATAATAATTCATCCAGATTAACTGCCATGCCAACTTCATCAACCTTAAATTTATTACTACCAACTATATTAGTCTCAAATAGAAATTCCGAGAAGTCATCATCACAGGGTGGCTTCCCTAAACCTTTATTAGAATCTTCCTCTAAGCCCCGCAAAGAATCAACTTCGGTTTTTAATCCTATAATTTTATGTTCGAGCGTGTCTAAATTTTCAGATAGTAATTGATTTTTCGATTCTAATTCATCGTTCTTTTTCTGGGCCGAACTTGCTTCTTTATTAAGGAATAAAGCATACCATAGTAATAGAACCACAATGACAAAAAACACTATCGATACAAATTCAACTAACGAGTATTCAAATACATCCGACTTAGCTGCCATTTTAAAGAATTATACTCTATGATTAAGATGCTTTTGAACAGTTTTGATAAAATCATCTAATAATGCATCTATTGCATTTAAATCTCGTTGCGTCCGACTAACTCCATTCTCGATTTTGTTAATAGTACTATTGACGGTTTGTGCAATCTCTCCCTCAGAATTTTTCAAAATCTTAGCAAATGAATCAACATTACTGTTAAGTTGATCAATAGAATCGTTTGTGAGAGCTGTCTCTTGTCTAATACTAACAACAGCATTTTTCAGCGAATTTAAAACTTCTTTATTTACTTGATATAGATTTTGATTATTTTGCGTGACTACGCTATGAAAAGAATTAATGTCTTTAGAAAAATTTTCAATTGACAATTCAACAGATTCAAATACATCTTGACTGTTTTTATTAAACTGTTTTAAGTTGCCAAAAAGCGAATCGGTAATATTCGTTTTTTCTGCCTGCGCGGTAAGATTCTCTAAGACTGAAGATAGCTTCTGAACCCGCTCATTTAGATTATCAATTTCATTCTCATAAAAATCGAATGAGCCACTTAAACTATTACCAATCCGAGTCAGTTGAGAATCTAGCTCCGAATCCAATTTTTTTAATTTATTAATCACTTGGACTTGTATATTCTCTAAATCATTATATACTTCTTCACTTTCATTTTTAAAATCATTAACCATCTGGATTAGTTGCTCTTGAGCATTAATATATTTTGACAATGCTTCTTCAGTTTGGTTTGAATAGATGGTCAATAATTTAGCTTGTTTATTGGCTTTTGGATCAGAAACTATAATTGAATACCGACCTATCAAACCTGCAATTGTTGTAGTAATAGCTATCACTATACCAGTTAATAAAATTTGAGGTACTTTATCAAAATCTGACTCAAATAGAGAGCGTAAGTTAAAAAATATATACCCAAGAGAAATCAGCGTAAGAGTAAAACCAATAAAATAAGGAGAATCTTTTTCGTTTTGACTAAATATCCTATTGTGGTTTTTTTGTAATAAAAATAAGATTGTAGAGTAAATAAAAACAATGATACAAGGCAACAATCCTATCCAAAAGTTAAAATTAAGATTAATAAAAATAAGGATAGTTGAAACTCCTAACGTGGCAAAAAATAAATACGAAGTTTCTATATCCTCTATTTTATTCAATAAACGAAAAGTTACTGGCTTATCCATACATAAGTTATCTCAAGATTATAATTTTAGTTATCATACGATTTTGTGATTTCATTCATCAATTTTTGTTTCTCATCAAGAATATTGTTAATTAGTTCTTCAACAAATTTTTCAGGCAAATCAAGATTTTGAGCTCGAGTCATTAATTGATCGGTTAGACTTAAAAGTTGTTCTTGAAGACTAACTCTTTCTTCAAATTCAGAAATTTTTAATTCTTTTAACCTTTTTAAATGTTGCTGATCAATTTTATTCAATTCATTTTTTAGGGATTGATCAAGTTTTGCATTACTAACTTCCAATTGGGCATTAACCCGGTTTTTCCAATACTTTAATTGTGCTTGATATTCTTCTTTAGCAGCCTCGACAAGCGTTTCTCGTTGAACTTTATTTAACTGGAACTTACCCACTAAACCCATCTGTTCTTTTGCGGATTCATATTTACCCAATTGACGTTCTATTTCATCTTGCTGAGCAAGTTCATCAGAAG
>DASQZP010000464.1:0-2732 GCA_035638655.1 Bacteroidales bacterium | reverse complement strand
CAGCTCTCCCGTGTTTTTAATGCACAGGAGCCCATTACGCTTGAAAAATATATTATCGTAAACAAGATAGAACGCATCAAAGAATTAATTGACAGCAATGAATATACCCTCAGTGAAATTGCCTATATGATGGATTACTCTAGCGTTCAGTATCTTTCGAATCAGTTTCGGCAGATTACCGGTATTTCAGTTACTGAGTACAAGCATTCTGACCAGAAAATAAAATCGCTTATCGACAAGCTGGATAAAGCTTGATTTTACCCTCTTCTATTCATTTAATGATATAACCTCCAGGATTTCTTGTGAATTTCATAACATTATTACAAAATTCTGTAACAATAGTTTTGTTTGTAAATGCGAAATTTGTATATGAAGCTTATAAATTTCTCCGGATACTAATTTGTTGGCAGAATTTTAGCTGAAAAAAGAGAGAAAATAAAAATTTAGTTATGAAACTAAGGAAAAACATAGCAATCAGTGAGTCAGGCTTTGTGTTTGATGCCTCAACAGGGGATTCTTTTAGTTTGAATGAACCGGGCAAAGAAATAATGGAGTTGATGGCAAGAGGTTCCACAAATGAAGAGATTACCAAATGGATCACGAGCAGGTATGACATCAACCAGGAATCTTTCGAACGATATCTGGAAGATTTTACAGGAATGTTACGACAGTACCAATTGCTGGAGCCGGATGATGATTTTCCGGGAAGTACGGATTCATGAAAAGGATGGGAGAAGGTGAGCCGGTTTCAGAAAATCAAACAATTAAGAATTCATCATTAATGTGCTGAAAAAAGCAAATTATGGAAAAGACTAAACTAACAGTAGCTGTTACAGGCCTGAATAACACTGATAATCCAGGTCCTGGGGTTCCGGTGATCCGTAGTCTCAGAGAGTCTTCATTCTTTGATGTCAGGATCATCGGGTTAGCCTATGAAAATCTGGAACCAGGAATTTACATGAAAGATATTGTTGACAAGGCGTACCTCATCCCCTACCCTTCCAGCGGACAGGATGCCCTGATGAACAGGATCCGGGAAATCAATGAACGGGAAAACGTAGACGTTCTCATTCCCAACTTTGATGCTGAGCTGTACACCTTTATGAAGTCGGAAAAGCAACTGGAAGAAATTGGTATCAGATCTTTTCTGCCAACCCTGCAGCAGTTTGAAGAGCGGCATAAAACAAATCTGCCAGCTTTCGGAGAAAAATACGACATAAAAGTACCTGCAAGTAAAGCCATAACCAGTCACCGGGATATTGCCTCCCTCAGGGATGATTTTGAATATCCTGTCCTGGTTAAAGGAAAATTTTACGATGCTTATCTGGCCTATAATGAAGAACAGGTCAATATGCATTATAATAAAATTTCAGCCAAATGGGGATTACCCATCATCATTCAGGAGTTTATTAAAGGAACAGAAGTAAATGTGGTAGCCCTGGGCGATGGTGAAGGAAATACAATTGGTGCAGTACCCATGCGCAAACAGTACATCACTGACAAAGGGAAGGCCTGGGGCGGTATTACCCTGAGTGATGAGAAAATGCTGGACATTACACGGAAACTTATCAGAAACACCAGGTGGCGTGGAGGCATGGAGTTGGAAATGATCAAAACCATCAACAATGAATATTACATGATTGAGATCAATCCCCGTATTCCTGCATGGGTTTATCTTGCCGTTGGCGCCGGACAAAATATCCCGGAAGCATTACTGAAGCTGGCCCTGGGGATGGATGTCACCCCATTTACAAAATACCAGACCGGAAAAATGTTTATACGCTATTCGTATGACCTGATTGGTGACATTGGGAATTTTGAGAAGATATCCGTGTTGGGTGAGCTTTAGCAAAAAAAAATTACGGAAAAGAAAGTATCAACCTTATAAAGAGTGTTTCAGATGGAAAAAAAGAAATTTGAACGTCCGTTAATCAACAAGATCAATGCCGGTGTGCCTGATAAATTTGGCATGAAGACCAGAATACGACCGGTTACCCATATCGATAACCTGGCAGTAGAAGCACTGACAAAAGAATATGGCTCTCCATTTTTTGTAATATCAGAAAAGAAAATCAGAAATACTTTTCAGGAAGCAAAGAGAGCATTTTCAACCCGCTACCCGCGGGTACAGTTTGCCTGGTCGTACAAAACCAATTACCTGAATGCGGTATGTAATATTTTCCACCAGGAAGGATCCTGGGCTGAAGTTGTATCAGGCTTTGAGTATGAAAAAGCGCTGGCCAATGGTGTTGAAGGAAAACATATTATATTCAACGGGCCTGGCAAGTCAGAAGCAGATCTTGAAAAAGCCATTGATCATGAGTCATTGATTCATGTGGATCATTTTGACGAATTGTATCTAATCATCAGGCTGGTGAAAAAGCTGGAGAAGAAAGCAAGAATCGCCATCAGGGTCAATATGGATACGGGTATTTATCCAAGATGGGATCGCTTTGGCTTCAATTATGAGAATGGGGAAGCCTGGAGTGCCATCAACAAGATTATGCCGGAAGAACTACTGGAGTTGGTGGGGCTTCATACACATATCGGCACCTATATTATGACCCCAACAGCCTATGCCCTGGCAGCACGTAAGCTTTCTGACCTCGCTGTTCGTATCAACCACAAATATGAGCATGTTATTAGTTACCTTGATCTTGGTGGCGGGTTTGCCACGAAAAACACGTTAAAAGGGGCTTATCTGCCCGGTTCCGATACCTGTCCTTCTTTCG
>DASQZP010000463.1:0-5336 GCA_035638655.1 Bacteroidales bacterium | reverse complement strand
GCTTCTGATCAATACCGATATCCCCCCTCAGCATTTGGGGAAATTTGAAATTATCTGCATAGAGATCAATCTGACTACCACTGGGGACTCCAACTGGTCCGGTAGGTTGACTGTTAACATCCGGATTGAATTTTACAATTGGATTCTTATTGTAGTCCTGTATTGTATAATCACCAACCATCATTCCATTATTGGTATAAGAACCTGCAGGCCATACAAACGGCACCCTGGAAGTAAATATTCCGATACCTCCGCGAATCTGAGTTGACTCATCTCCAAACACATCAAAATTAAATCCAAAGCGAGGAGAAAACAGGAACTGTGCCGATGGCATATGTCCGGCTCTGGCTCCTTCCAAATCATAGTACTGGCTTAATTTATTTATTGTTGTATCGTTGAATCCTGATATTGCCTTTGGCTGGTCGTTAAAAACAGGAACATCAAGTCGCAGACCAAGTGTAAGTTTTAGGTTTTCTGTAGCCTGAAACTCGTCCTGAATATACCCACCGAGCTGCATTGCTCGAAAATCAGCAGCAGCCTTGGAACCATCTCCTCGTACATTATCAACCATGGAATAGCCGATACGATAAAAATAGGCTGAATCTTTTAAAAACATGTCGGGACTGGCAAAAGTATAATCTCCAAAAGCCCTTCTCATGAAGAGATTGTATATATGGTAAAATTCATTATGTGTTCCAATCGTAATTGTATGCCTTCCTTTAAACAATTGAACATTATCAGTAACTGTCATGATGTTTTGTTTCAATTCATTTCCTGAGGAATAAATCTCTCCACCGGCATGTATGGTACCTGCACCGTCATTTATAGTAATCCCGGGAAAATCAGACCCCATAACATTACGATCATCGTGAACGTAAGTATATCCAATTTTCAAAATATTTGAAAATTCATTACTAAAGCGACTTTTTAATTCAGCAGCAAAAGCATTGGTGGTAGAAGGAAAATATACTCCACTATTATAAAAATTGATGTTTTTACTGTTTGACGAATATGGTCCTACTGACTCTCCATATGTATATTGATTACGGATCATTAGTTTATGCTTAGGACTAATATTCCAGTCAATTCTTGCCAAGAGTTTTTTCCCGTTAAGCTCGCTTGTATTGTTGAGGTATCCTCCTGGATTATAACCCATATCAATCATATGCTGTGCAATTGCATTAAGCTCATCTTTACTTGAATTACCAATATAATCATTAAAATTAAAAGGTTGCGGGGTCTGATCATGCTGAATTTCACCATTGAGGAAGAAAAAGAGTTTATTCTTAACAACTGGTCCTCCCAAATTTATTCCATAAGTTTTAGCTGTGAACTCAGGAAGCTTTTCACGGCTAACACTCTCATCATCTGTAGGGGTTTTTCCTGCAAGATTCTGATTTCTAAATTTATAATAAGCCATTCCTTTGAAAGTATTGGTACCACTTCTAGTAACAGCATTGATACCAGCACCGGCAAATCCACTTTCCCGCACATCATAAGGTGCCAGTACAATCTGGAACTGGTCAATTGCTTCATAACTAATGGCTGAAATACCTGTTTGTCCACCGTTCATCCCGTTAGCTGCCAGTCCGAAAACGTCATTATTAATTGTACCATCAATGAATACAGAATTATATCTGTTGTTCATTCCTGCTATGGAAATTCCCTCACCAATAACATTAGCCTGCGGAACTAACCTGGTAAAGTCATTAAGGTCCCCGCTAATGGATGGCATCATGGTGATTTGTTCAGAATTTACAACTGTCTGTGCACCTGTGCGGTTTGCATCAAAAACCTGGGCGTCCTTTACCTTTTTGGCACTTACAGATACCTCTTCAAGTTTCTGTGATGCTTCCTTTAAGGTCCCGCTAAGTCGGTAAGTTTGTCCAAGGGTCAGATAAACATTGTTTTTTACAAGTTTCTCATAGCCCACAAAAGTAATAGTAACAGTATAAGGCCCTCCGACATTCATGTTTGCGAGGGTATAAAAACCCTTCTCATCAGTAATGGTTCCATACTGACTTCCTGTGGGCTCGTCAACAGCTACAACATTTGCACCGGAAAGGGGTTGCCCTTTTTCATCAGTAATTCTTCCGTTAATGCCCGATGTAGTCGTTTGAGCAAAGGAATTTGCAAACAATGCCATTGTCAGCAACATTGTAAACACTAGTTTTAATGAAAATTTCATACGATTAGGTTTAAGTTAACTAATAATCATTCAATTTTTGCCAACAAAAATAGAATTATAGATTTTTAGAAGTAATAAGTACAGGTTAAATTTGAGTTAAATTAATAAAATAGTAACCTATTGTCTATCTGCACTTTATTGGAAGGTCATGAATTCTACGAGGTATTTATATTGAATTATTTATTGTTGAATTAACAATTACTTTAGTGGCCCCCACATTACTCTTTACATATTCCTTGGAGATTTTGCTCGCCACGGCCAGTAAACTTTTGTTAATCATAAAAGAATCCAGCAATTCTTTTAATTCAGCATAATTTGAAATACTAAAGCCCCCCCGCAGATCAATAAGCTCAACAGCTTCCCTGAATTTCTGATAGTTGGGGCCAAAAATAACCGGCATACCAAAGGTAGCCGGTTCCAGGATGTTGTGTATGCCTTTTCCAAAACCACCCCCTATATAAGCAATATTACCATATTTATATAGTGACGAAAGCATCCCAATATTATCGATGATCAACACTTTTGCTGCAGCCAGCTTCTCAGGAGAAGCCTGAGAATACCTTACAGTTTCACACTCAAACATTTCTTCAAGCCTGATTATATTCTCCTCATGAACTTCATGCGGGGCAATGATCATTTTGACTTCATCCTGAGCATTGTTTATCCATCCGGCCAATAATTTCTCATCCGGAGGCCATGTACTGCCCGCGACAATTATGGACTGCCCCCCGATAAAAGGTTCGATCTCCGGTAACGATTTTGCCGTGCCGGCTATGGCAAATACCCTGTCAAATCGCGTATCTCCGGCAATAGTTACGTTCTCAATACCGATCTTTTTTAGCAGCTCCCCTGAGGCCAGGGTCTGCACAAACAGGTGATTGAAAAATTCAAGTACCTTACGATACCAGCTCCCGTACCACTTAAAGAAAACCTGACCGGGCCTGAAAATAGCCGAAATCAAATATACGGGCACCTCTCTCCGGTTTAGTTCCCGCAGGTAAAAATACCAGAATTCATATTTGATGAAATATACGGCAACAGGATTTATCAAATCAAGAAATTTTCGTGCATTAGCCGGAGAATCAACCGGCAGATAAAATATATAATCAGCTCCACTGTAGTTTTTCCTGATCTCGTAGCCTGAAGGCGAATAAAAAGTAAGCAGAATCTTCAGTTCCGGGTATTTTTCCCGGATAAATTCCATTACCGGTCGCCCCTGCTCAAATTCTCCAAGTGAGGATGCATGAAACCACACCAGCGGTGTATCTTTTTCTATTGATGAACGAATTTTTGTGAAGATATCTTTTCTTCCCTTCAGCCATAGTCCGGCCTTTGTATTAAAAACAGAAGCAATCCTTATCAGAAACGTATAAAACTGTATTCCAGTCAGGTATAAGACACGCATAAACAATATTTTCAATTATCCGGTAAAGGTAAACTATTAGATAATATTAAAATTTTATGTTCAAATAAAAATATCCACAATAATTTAACAACTGGACAGGCCTTTTATGATGCGTATCAATCACTCAATGATGTTCTCTCTTATCTCTCTGATTATGTTACACATAAAAAGACCGCTCAGATTGATCAGAAAGAAAGACAATTTGTCAGTTTTAAACAGTGTTTTAGGACATATTATGTAATATGGTATTTTTGGAATACTTTGTGCAATATTTCTGTTCCCGGAATGGGGTTACATTATCAAAAATACTAAATACAAAAAGCATTATTTTATAGCTGGTAATTAAAGACTTTTCATTCATGACTTACAAACAGATCAACACACAATATAATAAGGTATGTGAGCTCATATACCACCGGCAACTCAAAGAGGCTTTTGATGAACTGTCAAAACTTGTATCTCTGAGCGGTAACGGTGATCATCGCATTGAACTCGAAAACCACGAGGAGACTTACCGCAATATTTTGAAATATTCGTTTGAACAGGTAGAAGACCCACAAAAAGAGGTGATCTATAAAAAACTCCTTAAACAGGTACTGGAACTAACTGACCAGGTGGCTGAAAACATTGTGGACGAACATAAATTGCTATCAGTTACTAATATTAAAAGGCATACGATCGATCCTCAAACCCTGACAGAAGAAAGATCCGAAGAAATTATCGACCGACTGGAATTTTCCTCAGAATTACAGGACCTGCTTTCAGAAACCGGTGGTATCAGTGGTAATACCGGACGATATAACGAAGAAGAAATCCGCTCGGCCCTTGTTTCGGCTTTTAATCTTTTCCGCGTAACCGGAAAATACAACGACGCCCTGGTAGGGTTCGGCAAACGAATCAGTTTATCACCCAATGTGGCGTGGTACTATAAGTCAGTAATTGTAAGTGCTATTACGCTAAGCCTGTTACGCAGGTTCGATGAAGCAAAAGTGTTGCTGCTTTTTGATTTTTTTGATCAGCAGGACGACCAGGTGTGGCAGCGTGCACTGGCAGGACTGGTCACCGTGCTAAACAGGTATGACCGCAGAATTTCATATTATCCTGCTATTACAGAAAAGCTGCATGCGCTTAAAGGAAATAAAGACCTGGAACGAAATATACAGGACCTTATTATACAGTTTATTAAATCGAAGGAAACAGAAAAAATAACAAAGAAATTCCAGGAAGAAATCGTTCCGGAAATGATCAAGTTAAGACCCAGGCTCGAAGACAAACTCGATCTGGAAAACCTGATCTCCGAAAGTGATATGGAAGATAAGAATCCCGACTGGGAAACATTCTTTAAAGATTCTCCGGACCTGCTTTCCAAACTGGAAGAATTCTCCCAGCTTCAGATCGAAGGATCAGATGTTTTCATGAGTGCCTTCTCCATGCTGAAACAATTCAGCTTTTTCGATGAACTGATCAACTGGTTTATGCCATTTCATAAAGACAATAATGAAGTAGAACAGTACTTCCACAACATGAAGGAAGATTTTGATGCTGACAGCTTCCTGGATGGCCTGCAAAAAACTGCCTACCTGTGTAATTCTGACAAATATTCATTCTGCCTGAACGTAAACCGGATGCCGGCTATGCAGCGGGATGCCATGCTTGACATGTTCAAAATGGAAATGCAGGCCATGCAGGAGATCTCCAAAGAGGAAGAGATTCTGGATAAACCGGTTAAAGACAAAATGGTAT
>DASQZP010000462.1:0-6590 GCA_035638655.1 Bacteroidales bacterium | reverse complement strand
TTTCCAGGAAAAGGCACTATTACTACTACTGCCGGTAAAGCTATTAAAGGTGAATTCCGTCAGGGAATGCTGGTGAAAATGGGTAAATGGCAATGGTATGATACCAAAGGCACATTGCATCAGATCAAAGAGAATGACATTCAGAAAGTGATATTTTATCCAGATCAAAATGAGTTGAAAAAAGTGAACGGACCTGACGTGGAAGTGAACATTTCTCTTGGCGGAAATAAATCTTTTGTTCCCAAAACACTCGAGTTTTCTGTTGCACAACCCAAGGATTTTGACTTTGTTAAATCTTATGAACCTATTATTCTTGAGCGGGTTACCTTTAAAAATGGTAAAAGCGATCTGATGGTACTGGTAAACAATGGCTTTGATTCAAAAATTAAAGCATATGTAAAAAGAAATTCCCAGATAACTGAATATGGTAAAGAATTTAACCTTTATTCGGTGTTGTTTGGAGGTGGCGAAAGTGGTAAATATTATTCATCCGGACTGTATTTGCAAAAAGGAGATAAACTGTATAAGATGAAAAAACCGGCACTGGTTAAAAAATGGATCAAGAAGCCGTTCAGGATAACAGATTTTGAAACTCTTTTTGGTGACAACAAAAAGATGATGAGTTTCTATCCTGATTTCAAACAACGTAAATATGAAAACCTGGCGGAATATGTCTGGGTAAATGATAAGACTTCAAATTAATAAAAAGCGAGGCTGTTTGCTGACAGCCTCGCTTTTTATTAATTTGTTTTCGCCAGCACCGAATATACCCCGTTTGTCCACCCAAAACCATCCTGATTTGGGTACTCGCCTCCGCCGCCTGCTTTGGCAGTATCCACAACATTGTATTTTTCCACCATTTTCCAGGTGTTGTAATAAACACTTCTGTTCAACTGTAGCCAGCGTGTTTTGATGCTGTCGGCCAGTGGATCGCTGCCATAGTTCCGGAGTCCCTGAATCGTAAGCCATTGGAGGGGAGCCCAGCCATTGGGAGCATCCCACTGCTCACCTGTAAAATTGGTAGTGGTTACTACACCTCCGTCTTTAAGAAATTTATTCCTGATGGTAGCCGCCACTTTCTTTGCCTGCAGGGTATCTGCCAGTCTGAAAAACAACGGATAAACGCCGGCCAGCGAATAGACGGAAGTTTGTTGACCCGCCCTGAAATCATAGTCCATAAAGAATCCGTTTTGATTGTTCCAACAGTAATTTATTAAAGCTGACTGCCGGGCTTTGGCTTTTTGATTGAAGTAGAGGGAGCTGTCCTTCATTTCCTTCATGGCATAGGCACGGGCAAGCGTCATTTCCATGTGATACAGCAGTGCATTCAGGTCCACAGGTACGATATCGGTAGTATGGATGGTAAGTAAACTGGCAGTATCCTTAAACCAGCGACTGGAGAAATCCCAGCCGGATTCGGCCGCTGCCCTCAGGTTCCGGTAGGTTTCCTGCTCAGCTCTGCCGAACTTATCTTTTGCACCTGCTGCCGTGTGCCGGTCTTCCCGGTAGGATTCCGGTCTTGGAGTTGCCAGATTGTCCCAGTACCGATTCAACACAGTGCCTTTATCCATTCTTACCACATTGCGGATAGCCCGCACACTGTCGTTTAGATCTTTGGACCCATCCATCCAGAATGCATATTCTTCTTTTATGTTGGGCATATAATGGAGTAAAATCGTTGAATCGTGCAATGCATCTGCCAGTAGCTCTACCATAAGTGGATAAAACGGGGGTTGTGAACGGCTCAGGTAATAGGTGCGGTTGCCGTTGGGGATAAAACCCATCATCCGTATCAGGTAGGAGAAATTATCAATAATGTGGTGCATTAGTTCCGTTTTCCCTGCTTCTTTTAATCCAATCATGATGAAGTAACTGTCCCAGTAGTATACCTCACGGAACCGTCCACCAGGAATGATGTAAGGGTTCGGCAGGGGTATCAGCGTACCACTATGTATGAGGTCAGGCTGACGGGTAAGCGTGTCCCAAAGCATATTGATATGGGTAAGGATGTTGGAGGAATCAGTAAAAGTAGGTGTGTAGCGGGGGATCAGAAAATTCTGTTCAACAAAATTTTTTAAAGTTGTCGTGTCAACTGGTTCAGGAATTTTGTGATAGCTCTGCATGATCATTTCCAGCGGGAAAAGCGGCACGCAGTCACAAAATGTCTTGCTGTCCCGGAATTCACTGATCTCAGAATTTTGCACGTCATAGAATAATTGTCCGTAGAGCTCAGATGGTGGCAGGATCATTACATCATCGGGATAATGCCGGTGAGATTTAGGCTGACAGCCATCAGTAATAAGTAGTACCGAAAATATCAGCACAAAAATGATATTGATTCTTGCCAGGTTTTTCATTTCCAGTGGTTTTTTTAATGTATGCCATTGGATAATAGCATACATCATCAGGTTTGAATTCTTTACAAGTTATGAATATTCAGCACATGGTGCAAATCTAACGCTGGCGCGCATTTGTAATGCGTGCATTACCTTTCCCTGGCGTATTTGACTGCTCCTCCTGGCGCGCCTGCCTGCACTATGTTCCGGAAGGCAGGCGTTTAGCTTCGCTGAGCTCGTCCTTCGTCCTCGGTTGTAACGCGTGCCTTACTATCTTACTCTCCACATGTATTCCCAAATGCTTTCGTCATCACATGCAACAAAGAATCGACAGATACTTTGTCAGAAAGGTGCAGACTGGCCGGCCAGTTGCCATACATGGCATTTGGCAGTACAATGAATTTCTTTCCGAATTGTTTTTTCATCGCTTTAACTGTGCTGTCCCTTTTTGCATAATCTGAAGTATCCTCATAAAAATCCCCGATATTGTCACCTACGAGCAGCACAATTTCATGGTCAGCAGCAATGGCATGACGACGAGGCTCTTTATCGGAAGTTTCGGTGCGGAGGTAAATATGTGCATCATCCAGTTGCGGAAAACCGAGCATCCTGAGATTCTCCAGGGTTCCTTTTCGGGTGAACTTTTCTTTTCTGTTGGACACATAAAAGATGTCAAATCCCAGGGAATCAGCATGCTGAAGGAATTCAACGGCACCGGGAACCGGGCGGGCAGCCGAAAGATTGCACCAGGTATTCCAGCAACTGTCGTAGCCGACATTAAGTTCTATGAGTTTGGCTTCATAAGGACTGTTATCCAGCACGGTTTCATCGATATCCACAATCACTGCCATGTTTTTCTTATCAGGAAACTCTTTTTTGAGCTGATCGATCCTGCTGGTGGCTGTGTTATAAGCCTGATATGACAAAGCCTTGTATTCTGCGCTGAAATAATTGTATAAAGTGGCATATACAATATTAGCGTTGCTGTTTGCCGTTGGCTGTTGAACTGTTTGATTGGTTGTACAAGCTGCAAAAATTAATGAAATGAGTACAGGGATAATTTTCTTCATGGTAGATTTTTTCAGGTTAAATGTGTAAGCTATAGTTTGTCGAAAACATATTCATTATTAATCGCGATACAAATCTAAGAAATATTTGCAACGGCCCGGTTCACGGATCCCAAAGGACTGAATTAAATGTTCAAAATCACCTTTAAATGGTGCCGATATTTGTAATTTTGAAATATAAATCTTCTAAATAAATTAATAATATGTCAGTATTAGTTGAATTTGCAATGTTCCCCACTGATAAAGGGGAGAGTGTTAGCAGTTATGTAAGCAGGATTATCCTGATGATGGAGAAAAGTAAAGCTTCTTACCGGCTTACTCCCATGGGTACGGTATTTGAGACCGAAACCATGAAAGAGGCCCTCGAAATAATTGATAAAGCCTATCAGGAACTGGAACCTGATTGCAATCGTGTATATTCTTCACTTAATTTTGATATCCGGAAGGGCAAAAATGACAGGCTTGAGAGTAAGATAAAATCCATTGAAGAGAAGATCGGAACTGTGAAAAAGTAATTTCATGGTTCTAATGCACACGTTTGAGGTGATTATTGGCTGATCCGCTGGGGCAGGAGAGTAGTTATTTTTTTTTATTTGCTTAGTTTTACGGTAAAATCAAAAACTATGAACAGAAGATTACTAATCCTGCTCGTCTTGCTTGTTTCCTGCAACGGGCTGATATATGGCCAGCAAAAATCTTATCTGATAGGTGATAATATTGCTGTATTTTATCCTGCTGATTTTGATGCAACGGGTAATCTGCCTTCATTTGCCCTGCTTAAAGAACCCGTAAAAACGGGAGACCTTCCTGACAGCTGGACACTTCGTCCTGCTTTTTCCTCTGATGATTCTCTGAGTATTGCTTCTATTATAACCGGTAAGGATATCAGTTTGTATGGCACCGGGGAAGTTACCGGACCATTGTTGCGTAACGGGCAAAAGATAGAACTATGGAATACCGATAATTATATGTACGGGAAAGCCAATGGGAAACGACTTTACCAGTCCCACCCATGGGTGCTGGGCGTTCGTAAGGATGGTACTTCATTTGGAATACTTGCTGATAATACCTGGCGACAAACACTGTATACAGGTGATACTATCACGTTTAAATCCCAGGGACCTCCGTTCAGAGTCATTGTGATACAGCGCAACACACCGCAAGAGGTGTTATCAGCACTGGCTGACCTGACCGGCAAAATGCCGTTGCCGCCACTTTGGGCGCTGGGCTTCCAGCAATCACGTTATTCTTATCAGCCTGCATCGAGGGTACGGGAGATTGCTGATTCTTTCAGGCTCGAAAAAATACCCTCCGATGTGATTTGGATGGATATTGATTATATGAATGGTTACAGGATATTTACCTTCGACCCTGATAAATTCCCTGATCCGGCTGCCCTGAATAAATACCTGCATCAAAAGAAATTTCATTCAATCTGGATGATCGATCCGGGTGCTAAAGTTGATACTTCCTTTTTCGTATATAAGGAAGGCAGCAAAGGAAATTACTGGGTGCTGGACAAAAACGGGAAAGAGTTTAATGGCACTGTGTGGCCAGGTGAATGTGCTTTCCCTGACTTCACCATGCCATCGGCTAGAACATGGTGGGCCGGTTTGTACAGAAATTTTATGGCCACCGGCATCGATGGTGTCTGGAACGACATGAACGAACCCTCCGTGTTTAACGGCCCGGGTGGAACCATGCCGGAAACCAACATCCATCGTGGTGGAGGAGGCGTTCCGGAAGGATCACATCTGAGGTATCACAATGTTTATGGAATGCAAATGATCCGAGCTACCCGTGAAGGTATCACTGAAGCCAATCCTGACAAACGCCCTTTTATTCTTTCGCGATCGAACTTTTTGGGAGGACAGCGTTATGCTGCCACCTGGACAGGTGATAATAAATCTACCATGGACCACCTGAAACTTTCGATTCCTATGGTACTAACACTCGGACTTTCCGGACAGCCATTCAGCGGACCGGATATAGGTGGTTTTGCATTGGATCCGACCCCTGAGTTATATGCCAGATGGATCGCACTTGGGGCTTTTTATCCTTTTTCACGTGCTCATTCATCGGTTGGAACAATAAACCAGGAACCCTGGGCTTTTGGTGACACTATTGAAAATACAGCACGGATTGCGCTGAACAGACGTTATCAACTCCTGCCATATCTGTACACTACTTTTTATGAGACATCACAAACAGGTATTCCGGTTATGAGACCTCTGTTTTTTGCTGATATCACCAATCCTGAATTACGGGATGAACAGGAAGCTTTTCTGCTGGGAGATAACCTGATGGTTATACCTCGCTGGGCCCGCGATGTGCATCTTCCGGATAATGGATGGACATCAGTATCCATTGCAGGAGAAGACCTTCAGAAAAATAAATACCAGCCAGATGTAAAAATTAAAGATGGGGCAATTGTGCCACTTGGACAGATTATACAGAGTACTGATGACTATTCAACAGATTCGCTTACATTGCTTGTTGCTCCGAATGTAAACGGTAAAGCAACCGGAACCCTTTATATCGATAGTGGAGATGGCTATGAATATCTAAAAGGAGAATTCTTATTGTATAACTTCAACGCCAGTCTGGGAAAGGATATGCTTCAGGTGCACGTCTCATTAAAAGATGGGCAGATGAAGGAACCTATACATTATTACAGGCTGGGTTTTGTCAGTAGAGAGGGAATAACTTATTCTGACTGGCAAACAGGACCTGATATTACGATGAATATTAATGATTAGTTCTATGAAGCCTGACATAATAAATTAATTGTCAGGCTTTTTTAATCCAGGTGCTGGTGAAATATGGTAGTCAGGTATTCATATAACTCCGGGTGCTTTTTGTGAAATTCATGAGGGTTGTCAAAGAAGTATTCACTCACTACTGAAAGGAATTCAGCATTATTCGTCAGTCCGTAAGGATTAATATCAGAGTGGCCTTTTGCGATGCGGTGAATTTCATTTTTTATTTCTTTGAGCCAGGGAAGTACATAATTACGATCAAGAAGAATTTCAGGAATGCCGTCTGTAGCTCCGTCAGCCTTATCGAGTAGATGTACAAATTCATGAATCCCTACATTGTGCATGTTGCGGGTACCATTGAATGCGTTGATCAGATCGGGTTTGGAAAGGATGACTGTGTTGTTGAGGTACCGGTCACCCACCATCCC
>DASQZP010000461.1:0-18721 GCA_035638655.1 Bacteroidales bacterium | reverse complement strand
ACATTTTCCAGTTGCATTTTGGTGATCATCGTTGTTTCCAGATCTGAAGCAGTGATCTCCAGATCATTATCCTCAAGTTTAAACAAAAAGTTATCAAGGATAGGGAGGGTATTCTTGTTGTTGATTACCCGGCTGATGGCTTGCAAATGGCTTAACAACTCGGTACTAGATACTACAAACTTCATGTTATTCAATTAATTTTAGAATTGTTTTTAATCAATCATTTATGTTTTTTCCCTTTTCAATTAATCCCGAACGAAATGCTTCTTTCTGCCTGGGAAAATCATAAATCTTTTCTGTTTGGCACTTTTTTATCGTATCCCGGCTAATCTAAATGATTGCCGGTAAATATTTTAATTAAAATTTTACAAATGCACGTTGTCCTAAATTAGGCGTACCAATAATACGAAAAATTTATCAGACCCCATAACGGACATATCAAATTTTAATGATCAAGGAAATATTTATCCGAAACCAGCAAAGGATCAAAATCAATATAACGTACCACATAAACCTCATTTCGAGGTAATGCCTGCACATAAAAATAATTGAAATCAATTGCAGAATTACCCATTTTTCTAAACCCGTTAATTTCCCTTTTTTGTCCGTTTTCCAATACAATCAATAAGGTAAAATATGGATTTTGATTTTGAATTTGAGCAACGACACTGTCAGAGGCTCTTTTTTCATATTTAATATTCTCCAATTGTGACAAATACAGGATTGTCTGTTGCTGATCAGTTTCAACCGGTGCTGAATCTCCTGTCGCCAGGGTTAATTGAAATGAACCGTTTGATGTTCTTTTTAGCACGAAAGATTTTTTCGGCTTTTCGTTGTACATGATACTTAACGAAGTGATTTCGCTGTAATTAAAATCAAAGATTGCATGATCAAACCAGAAAGAACTGTTCATCCGGAGGAGTTTGGATAATGAACCTGAAAATCCAGTGATTTCAACTAACACTGGCTGCCTCCCTCCTTCGGGCAACAGCACATCACTTCCTACCTTAGTATTTAAATGGTAATAAATAAACTGTTTTGCAGGTCTGTTCCTATGATACACAGTTACAAACATACCATGGTTTTTTACTTTCAAGAGTGAATCTTTCAGTGATTTTGGAACAGGTCCGACAATCCTGATTCGAGACAGATATTCCAGAATTACTTCTACAAGCTGGCTATTGGCCCTCAGTGAATCGTTCAAATACCACTTTGATCCATGCCTGGTCAAATAAACAGTACTGTCATTTTTTTTAAGTTCCAGTTTTGAAACAGCAGAAGGATTATTAAGTGCCAGATTTGTATAATTTCTACCCATTGTACCAGTACCATGAGTAAGATAAAGAATAACCGCCACAATAATTAAAACCGATACAATGAGAATATTTCTGTACTTTTTTAACATAACTTTTTGTGGATCAATTATTTTTACCTGTTATTCTATCGAGAATATTTTCTCTTTCTGAAAAAATGAACGATAATTCCAAATAAAATTACAAATAATACAGGCACAATGGTATTAATGAGCTGCCATTTGAGTTTTCCTTCTTTTAATGCTGCTTTATCAAGTAACCGAAGGGTAAACTCTCTTGCTCTCAGTTTCATAATTCCGGTTTCATCAGTCAGATAATTGACAACATTCAAAATAAACTCCTTATTACCAAATGTCTGACGACTGTAACGATCATAACCGAGAGGTGAAATAGCCAGCCCGTTTGGTGTATTCCGCACATCATTTCTTATAATATCACCATCAGCCACAACCACCATCTTCGTAGGCTCACTCATGGCCTTAAAATTATACTTACCCCTAATATCCAGTCCTGAAAGGATTCGATTTTTAAAATCAGATTCGAATTGGCCCTCCAGCAGGACAGCTACAGGTATATGTGATCGGTTAAATTCAGCACGTGAAGGTTTTTCATGTATCTGATCAAGATTAATAAACAGCGGTACATTTAGGGTTCTGGAAAGCTGAGAAGTAGTAAGCAAAATAGTTTTATGAACTTCACCTCCCCCCTTTACAGTATCTATTGAACTGGCAAATTCAGCTTTAACGGGCGGAATATTTTTATTTATTGGATGTTCCTCTCCGGGTGACAATAATGGAAAATAAAGCCATGGAGCCGGGGTAAATTTAGCGGGATTCCCTGCCAGCGCGGTATTTACCGGAATAATTGCACACTGCACATCCTGCACAAGATCAGGATTGAGACGTACTCCATACCTGAAAAGCTGATCTTCCAGCCCGGTTTCAGGAATAAGGGCCATGGTTGATCCGTTCATCAGGCTATCCATACTTACACTTACCGGATCAATCAGCCAGAATACCCTGCCCCCGTGCATAATATACTGGTCAAGTACAAATTTGTCGTTCTCAGGAAATTTATCTGTTGGTTTGGCAATAATAACAGCCTCATAGTCATCAAGGCTGCCGGCAAGGCCTCCAATCCGGCCGCGGTCAACCTGGTAGTAATTGGCCAGTTCCTTTGTAATGTCTCCAACCTCATACTGATTAAGTTCCCCGTGTCCTTCAATAAAAGCAATTTTCTCAACCTTTTTTGAAGTAATGTTTTTAATAGCCTGTATGAATTTAAATTCAAGCGTTTCGATTGAATTATTCAGATTCACGGCTGCTGACTTAGCGGGATTGTTCTCAAGCAGGTTTAGCGGTAACTCCACTCCATTGTATACCACAAGAGCACCGGGAAAAATAACTTTCTGCGATGCCCCTCCTTCTTCGTCATGGGCCTGAATATTTGTAGGCTGCAGTCCTTTATCATACAATTCTTTATATAAAGCATCCCTTTCTTTCGTGTCGGTGGTGGCAGCAGGATTAATAAACTGATATTGGATATTTTTTCCGGCATAAGTCCGGAATTCATCCAGAAGCTGTTTTACTGATCGTTTCATGCGTTCAAAACCCGGTGGTAGATCACCATCCAGGTATACTTTCACATAAACCATATCATTCAATGAATCAAGTATTTCAACACTTTGATCAGAGAGAGTATAGCGCTTCTCTGCAGTCAGGTCAACCTGAAAAAACGTGAAAGACAAAATAAATCCCGCGAGTATAATTACAAATACTGATACAATAAGTTCTGAAAGACTTTTTTTAACTGCTTTTTTCACACCTGTAGAATTATATGTTGTGAATTATTTTTAACATGAAACCTTTTCCTACCATTTACGGCTCTGCAATACTGTTCGCGTAAAAACAACAAACAAAGCAATGACACATATAAAATAACCTGCATCACTCAGATTTAATACTCCCCTGCTTAGGCTCCTGTAATGCTCATTGATTCCCAAACGCAGAAGAAAATTCTGAATTCCTGAAAATACAGGAAGATTACTGACAGAATCAAACCCGATATAAAGAAAAAATGAAAGAAGCACGGCAATAATAAAGGCTACAATCTGATTTTCTGTAAGAGAAGATGAAAATATACCAATAGCCACATAAATACTTGCCAGGAAGAACAATCCGATAAAGGAACCCCATGTGCCGCCGGTATCAATATTACCCACCGGATTGCCCAGCAAATAAACTGAAAGAAAATAAATAAGTGCAGGAATCAGTGAAAAAAGCACCAGCACCAGACCTGCAAAATATTTGGCCAGAATTATCTGAACATCAGTAAGCGGACGGGTCAGCAGTAACTCAATAGTGCCTGTTCTTTTTTCTTCCGAGAATGAACGCATGGTTACAGCAGGAACTAAAAACAGGAATACCCAGGGTGCAATTATAAATAAAGTATCAAGGGACGCATAGCCACTGTCAAGAATATTAAGGTCACCAGGAAAAACCCACATAAAAAGGCTGTTGGTAACCAGAAAAACAACAATAACAAGATACCCGGTAACAGAGCTGAAAAAACTGTTTATTTCCTTCCAGAACAAAGATGCCATTTTCTCAAATTTTACGTAAAATTAGCCTTTTTTACCTTCTATTCATAACTTCAAAATCAGATATAGTCCATATAAATGGACATATAACTGAATATCTGGACACAACAGGAATGTTAAAGATTCGTAAAATGCCTAAGGTTGTTGTCCTGCGGGTTCATCATCCTGCATGTCTTTTTCAACTATGGCAACTCCGGTGAAATAAAAATGAATAATTTGCTCAAAATATTTTCCTTCTTTTGCCATTTGCATGGCCCCATCCTGGCATAATCCAACACCATGACCATATCCGCGTCCTTTAAACAAAACAGAGGAACCTTTATCAATCACAGAAAAGTATGATGACCGTAAATTAAAATCAAACCGGATTTTCTTAAATGGCAGAGAAAAATCTCCAGATTTATAATGGGGGCGCCTTACATTTTGCCAGCAGGAAAAGTCAGTATTTTCGGGAAACTTGTAACCATATTGTTGCAGGTAAGCAATCCATTTGGCTCTTGGAATAGTGATTTCCCAGTGCGAATCACGTTTTTTACTGCAATAGGGATCTTTTACACTTCGCAGGTAAGGGAGCGAAACCAGCCATTCATCTTCCGAGTTTTGTGTTTGTCCCCCGCAATTTGCATGAAATGCTGCGGTAATAAGCTTCATGCTGTCAGTTACAATAACCAGATTATGGGTTTTCTGAACTGCCTGCAGAATTAATTCTTTGTCACACCTTTTTTTATAGGCCTGACAATGCACTCCGTCACACAGGTTAAACCCTTCACTGGCATGTTTATTCAGATTGGCAAATGCATAGGTCCTGCACAGACTTGCCTGGGCTTTGTAAAATTCAAGTTCGGCATTTGGTCCTGCTTCAGTCTCAACTACTCCTGCAAGATATTTTATAAATGAAACAGTATTATTTGCCTGTATTCTGTTTAATGAAAAACTGAAAATAACATTATCATCATAATTTCGGGCAGGCAATGCCGGAAATACAGGTTTGATCCGGAAAAAATCATGATCACCGTTTCCCTTTAGTTCAACTCTTGCATATTGCCCTATGGTATGATCTATCTGACGTACAACTATTGAATCCTCCATCAGGGAAAGATAAAGGATAGCGCCCTGAGGCAACTGCTCAATTACCTGACTGTCTGCTATTAGCGAGTAATTTCCGCTCACAGGTGTAACAACATAGGTTTGTACAGCATAATCATTAAACAGACTGATGGTAATCTGTTGATTTTGACCCTTAACCAGTAAGCAAGAACTTTCCGTAAGTATGAAAAAAATAAAAAGTAACCATTTCATGTACCGGACTCTGTTTTAGAATTTGCCTCTTTGTATTCTTTAAGATATAATACCATTTGATTTGCAATTCTTTCGGATGCACCCCTTCCGCCCAACTTTTCCTTCATGCTTGTAAAAGTGTTCAGCATATGTTGTCGATAAGGTTCATCATGTAGCAATTTGTCCAGTTCAGCAGCAATATCTTTGCTCAGGTTGTACTGAAGAAGTTCTTTCACAACCTCCCTGTCCATAATAAGATTAACCAGGGAAAAATATTTTATGTGCACAAAGAAACGGGCAATATTAATTGTAATTTCACTGAATTTATATACCACTACTTCCGGTACATCCAGTAATGCTGTTTCAAGTGTGGCTGTACCGGAAGTAACTATTGCAGCCTCCGCATGCCACAAAAGCTGATAAGTCTGATCAAACACGATTTTAACAGGGGTATTTTCAATAAAGGGGGCATAATATTCAGGATCTATGGAAGGGGCACCGGCAATGACAAACTGATAATCCGGGAAGTTTTCTGAAGCTTTTATCATTTCAGGCAGGCAGTGTTTAATCTCATGTTTTCTGCTTCCGGCCAGCAAAGCAACTATTTTTTTATCAGATAAATTATTTTTCCTGAGAAATTCCGGTCTCTCCGCCACTCCTGATACCTTTTGTTCAATAGCGTCAAGGGTAGGATTTCCAAGGAAATCAACATCTAAATCAAACTTTTTAAAATAAGGTATCTCAAAAGGGAAAATTACAAAAAGCCTGTCAACATAAGTTTTCAGTTTCTTTATTCGTGATTCATTTCTAGCCCACACCTTGGGTGATATATAGTAAAAGACACGAAAACCGGCTTTACTGGCAAATTCTGCTATGCGCAGATTAAAGCCGGGATAGTCAATCAGGATAACAACATCGGGATTATACTCAATAATGTCGTTCCGGCAAAATCTAATATTTCGCATTATTGCACGGAAGTTAACAATCACTTCAACCAGCCCCATAAAAGCCATTTCCCTGTAATGTCTGACCAGCTGCCCTCCGACCTGGTTCATTTTATCACCACCAAAAAAGCGGAATTCTGCATCAGCATCGTCTTTTAGAATGCCTTTCATCAGGTTGGAACCGTGAAGATCCCCGGATGCTTCCCCTGCAATCAGATAATATTTCACAACATCAACAATTTTTCATAGTATATAAGGCGGATGAACAATATATTTGGATTATGGTCAATATAGCGTCCTGTCCGGCCTGGGTCAAAGCAAAAATTTAATCCCGAAAATAAGGAATGCAAAAATAAAAGTGGCCAAAAGCACCCCTCTGGCGCTCATCATTTTGTTTATCCATATAAAGATGAAAAAGAGAGCCAGATTTGGAATAACACAAAGACTCAATACGTTAGTTAATACCTGCATCCTAAACAGGAAATAGAAATATTGCCCTAAAGAATAATCATCAAATTTGATGAAAAACACCAGGAAAAGCACAATTACAGGTACAATCAGTCCTCCGGCCAATCCAAGTCCCTGAGAATTCCAGTTTATTTTCACAATTCATTAATTTAATCTGATACCATATAAACAAATAGAATCTGAATGGATTATTGAGCTGCCAAGATAATAAATCCCGCTGAAAATAAGTATTATAAATTAGTAAATCCAACAGGAAATAATGAAAACAAGTTCATAATTCTTTTTACAGGTGATCCATTATGATATGCTAATCAGATAATAAAGAATAATGTATGATGATGACAAGTTTTTTTTACCTTTGCCTCTCTTAAAAAGGCTTGTTGTTTTTAGGTACGTGCGTTAATTATAGAATTATTTTAATATCGAATGAAAAAATTTAATAAGATACTCAGATACATTATCCCATACTGGCCCAAAGCGTTGCTTAGTATTTTACTGAATTTGTTTGGAGTATTATTTTCCCTGTTTTCCCTGAGTTTAATCATCCCGTTTCTATCCATACTTTTTAATACTCAGGATATTGTTAGTGGTCCGGTCCCCCTGTCATTTAGCCCTGATTCGCTCATACATAATTTTAAATATTTACTGAGCCAGGTGATCATTGAACACGGGAAGGTAAGTGCACTGGTATTCGTAAGTATAGTTGTGGTAATCGCAACCCTCTTGAAGAATGGTTTCATGTATATGAGTGCCTATTTTCTGTCACCTATCAGAAATGGGGTGATCAAAGATATCAGGAACGAATTATTTGCCAAAATACTTAAATTACCGCTGGGTTTCTTTTCTGATGAGAGGAAAGGAGACATCATCTCAAGAATGACTGCCGACGTAAACGAAATTGAAGTTTCGATTATCCGGTCACTTGATTTGTTTTTCCGGGAACCCATGATGATTGTAGTTTATCTGGGCAGTTTGATCTTTATGAGTCCCCAACTCACCGTTTTTGTTGCCATTTTGCTGCCTGTTTCAGGAATCGTAATAGGTCGAATCGGAAGGAGTCTGCGTAAAACCTCTTTAAAAGGACAGCGCAGGATGGGTACCCTGCTATCAATTATTGATGAGACACTTGGAGGATTGCGCATTATAAAGGCATTTAATGCCGAAAATAAAATGAATCAGAGGTTCCGGAGTACCAACAGCTTCTATGCGCGGCTCATGATAAAGATGTGGCGGCGAAGAGACATGGCCAGTCCGCTCAGTGAATTTCTGGGCATTTCAGTCATGGTACTTGTTATGTGGTATGGCGGAACCCTCGTTTTAAACCACCAGGGATCGCTTTCCCCCGAAGGTTTTATTGGCTATCTGGCAATTTTCTCCCAGCTCATAAATCCGGCAAAGTCTTTCACAACTGCCTATTATAATGTACTAAAAGGTATGGCATCATCCGACAGGATTGATGATATACTAAGTGCGGAAAATCACATCACAGATAAACCTGATTCAGCTCCGATTATTGATTTTAAAGAAGCCATCGAATATCGCAATGTAAACTTTAAATATGATCGCGATTATGTACTAAAGAATATTAACCTGCGGATTGAGAAAGGCAAAACGGTGGCCCTGGTAGGACAGTCAGGTTCAGGTAAATCAACTATCGCCGATCTGTTGCCCAGATTTTATGACGTGGAAGAAGGTGAAATTCTGATTGATGGAAAAAATATTAAGGATTACAGAATTAAAGACCTGCGGAATCTGATGGGAAATGTCAACCAGGAATCAATTCTTTTTAATGATTCATTTTTCAATAACATAGCTTTTGGTGCTGATTCAGTAAAAGAACCTGATGTGATACATGCCGCGAAGGTTGCAAACGCGCATGAGTTTATCGAATCCACGCGATATGGGTATTATACCAATATAGGTGATCGTGGAGGTAAATTATCTGGCGGGCAACGCCAGCGGGTTAGCATTGCCAGGGCAGTACTTAAAAACCCGCCGATCATGATCCTCGATGAAGCAACCAGTGCCCTGGACACAGAGTCAGAAAGGCTTGTACAGGACGCGCTTTTCAAACTTATGGAAAACCGCACCTCCCTGGTTATCGCGCACAGATTGTCTACGGTGCAACATGCCGATGAAATTTGCGTACTGCATGAAGGAAAAATTGTTGAAAGAGGAAAACATGATGAACTTATTGCCCTAAAAGGCGTATATAAAAAATTACACGATTTACAGATGTTCTCTTAATATAATTAAAAATACATTGTAAGTTTCTATGAAGATCAGTGGATTTACCATGGGTAAAAATGTGAGTAAGCTTTATTATCCCATGAAGCAATCGATCATGTCAATTTTGCCTATTGTTGATGAATTTGTTATAGCGCTTGGAGATTCAGATGATGATGATACTTCACGCGAAATAATTGAAAGCATTGGAAGTGATAAAATTAAAATAATAGATACCACCTGGGACATTGTGAATTACCCACGGGGTACCGAGATGGCCCACCAAACTGATATAGCCAGGGAACATTGTTCTGGTGACTGGTTATTTTACATCCAGGCTGATGAAGTGGTACATGAAAAATACCTGCCACTGATCAAAAGACGTTGTGAAGAGCTTGTGGATGATAAAGAAGTAGAAGGATTTCTTTTTAAGTATGTACATTTTTGGGGTGATTACTGGCATTATCACAACTCTCACGGCTGGTATCGAAACGAGATACGTATAATACGAAATGATCCCGATATACACTCCTGGAGGGATGCACAATCATTTAGAAGAATTCCTGATTTTGACGGAAAAAGTTACCGCCAAAAGGAAAATACATTCAAACTAAAAGTAGTTAGCCTGGATGCTTATGTGTACCACTACGGATGGGTTCGGCCACCTTCTTATATGAAGAGCAAGATTATAAACTTTAAAACCCAACAACAGGGCGCTGAGGCAATTGAAGCGCTGGAAAAAAGCAAAGAAGATTACTTTGCATTTGATTACGGTATCTTGTCGGATCTGCCCACCTTCAAAGGCACTCATCCGGCGATAATGAAAGAATGGATTGAGAAGTTCAATTGGAAGGACAAACTTCAGTATTCCGGACATATCAACAAAAACAGGCTACCCCATAAACATGAGAAGTTACGCTACAGGTTAGTGACTTTTATTGAAAAGTATCTTCTGTTTGGCCGACCTCTTGGAGAATTTAAAAATTACATTCTGTTAAAAAGATAAGATCATTTTTTGAGAGACTGATAAAACATGCTTTCCCGGGCATGTTTTTTTGTTTTATTTCAGAAACAAATCCCCCTGAACCTCAGAGTAATCAGGCAATAGGTGAAAAAAAATATCCATTTTTTTCAAGTTTGATTTTGTATCAAAAATAAAATAGTTACTTTTGCAGCGGAGAAATGGCAGAGTGGTCGAATGCGGCGGTCTTGAAAACCGTTGTACCGCAAGGTACCGGGGGTTCGAATCCCTCTTTCTCCGCATAAAGATAAAGGTCAATCAGCGATGGTTGGCCTTTTTTAATGCTAATTTCAACTTCGATTTCAATCATTCGCCCATAATTATCAGCGAAAACATTCAGTTTTCGACGCTTCCAGTACTTTTCAGTAAAAAATATTTGATTTTTTTCAAAGAAACTCTCCATTCAATGGATACATGCCGTTTCCAGAAAAACGAAATACGTATTTATCTTATTTAGTGATACTTGAGAACAATAAACTTCAAAACCACGCGTTTTCAGGCAATTATTTTTTTAGTGTTTTGCTGAAATTTTTTTAAAAAAATCACTGTTTTATCAACAAAATCAGCATTTTTTGGCCGGTAAATTTGCTAAAGATGAGAAATACTCTATATTTGTATACAATTTGACACTTTAAAAAACATTTTACTAACCCTAAAAAATTTTTATTATGAACAAAGCACAATTAATTGATTCAATTGCTGGTGAATCTGGTCTGACCAAAGCTGATGCAAAAAAAGCCCTTGATGCCTTCGTAAAAACTACTACCGATGCATTAAAAAAAGGTGACAGAGTAGCACTCGTAGGATTTGGCTCCTTCTCTGTTTCAGAAAGAAACGCCAGAACAGGCAGAAATCCGCAAACTGGTAAGCCCATCACTATTGAAGCCAAAAAAGTGGTTAAATTCAAAGCTGGTAGCGAATTAGGAGAAACTGTTCAATAAAAAATATTATTGAGGACTTTTTAGGGAGCATCAGCAGCTCCCTTTTTTTTTATCATTAAACAGTATATTTATCGGCAAATCCCAAAAGCCTCGTTTAGTAAAAAACTTTCTGAATAAAAGTTAATCAAGAATATAAATCAGGATCAATGGAAGATCAGCTCATTGAATATCTTGAAACATTTGTTACCGAGAGACGGGCAAACTTAATAAAAAAGATACTTGAACTTCGTACCCGATACCTCACCGTTGCAGTAGAGAACATATACCAGACACACAATGCGAGTGCTGTGCTCCGTACCTGCGATTGTTTTGGCATTCAGGATGTGCATATTATTGAAGGAAGAAATGCATTCACGGTTAACCCTGAAATTGCAATGGGGGCTTCCAAGTGGCTCTCTATCCATAAATATGAAAACTCCGTAAAGGGCAAAGACTCAGCAATCGAATCACTGAAGAATCAAGGGTACCGCATTGTTGCGACTACTCCCCATACTAATGACCAGGACCTGGAAAAATTCAACTTACAAAAAGGAAAAGCAGCTTTTATTTTTGGAACTGAACTTAATGGTATATCTGATGAAGTATTGTCACAGGCAGATGAATTTGTTAAAATTCCAATGGTAGGATTTACTGAAAGCTTCAATATTTCAGTATCCGTTGCAATTGTACTGCACCATCTTAGCAGTGTACTGCGCAAATCAAAGCTTCCCTGGCAATTAACTGCAGAGGAGAAAAAATCAATCCAACTTAAGTGGTTGAAAAGCACTATCCGGGATTCCGATCAGATCGTAGAAAATTTTCTGGAAAAGAAAAAGTAACTAATTGATTCTTTTTATCGTACAGGTGTAGCAGAGTAATTATTTGCAAAAGTACTGACGAAGAAGATATTTTTTTCATATATTTGATAAATTAATTACAGGTATAGATTAATCGTTTTTATTCATTGATAAAAAATTTAAAATGAATTGCATAATAATAGATGATGATAAACTTTCCCGGAGGATTGTCGAAGAATTTGTAGCCAAAACGGAAAGTCTTAATCTTCTGCATTCATTTGAAAATGCGGTAGATGCTATCAACGCTTTTAAAAGCGATGATGAGATACATCTTATTTTTCTGGATATTGAAATGCCGGAAATGAGCGGAATCGACTTCCTTGACAGCCTCAAGAACCCGCCCCAAATTATTATTATTTCCTCAAAAGATAAATATGCATTGGATGCTTTCGAATACGATGTCACTGATTATCTGTTAAAACCCATCACCTACAGCAGGTTTTATAAAGCAGTAGACAAAGCTTTGAACCGCTCCGAAAAGAACCGGATCGACGGCATGGGCAAGGAAGAAATTTTTATCAAGAAGAACTCTACGCTGGTCAGACTTAAGTATGATGATATTCTTTGGGTTGAAGCTTTGGAAAATTATGTCATCTTCAATACCTATTCTGATAAATATACTATTCATTTTACCATGAAGGCCATTGAACAAAAGCTGCCTACGGCAAAATTTACCAGGGTTCACCGTTCGTATATAGTAAATACAAGCAGTATCAATGTAATTGAGGACAATGCCATCATTATCAAGACTGAAGATGGCAACAAAACAATTCCGATTGGTAAATCTTACAAAGACAAACTCATGGGAGATATTAACCTCATGATTAAATAACCTTACAGAAATTTAATACACCATAAGCAGGGATATTATCCTTGCTTTTTTTTTACAAAAATAATGCTTAATCACCGACAATTGTTCATGCACCACCTGGCACAAACTTCAGTTTCTCCAATGGAACTGGAGATTACCCATGCTCGTGGAATATACATGTATGGTCCTGATGACCAGAAATACATCGATCTGATTTCCGGGGTGGGCGTCAGTAATCTCGGACATAGTCATCCGGCAGTAGTAAAAGCAGTAAAGGAACAAAGTGAGAAATATATGCACTTAATGGTTTACGGGGAATTCATCCAGTATCCGCAAACTGGACTGGCAAATGAACTGACCCGCTGCCTGCCCGCCCCACTGGACAGTGTTTATTTTGTAAATTCAGGAAGTGAAGCCATCGAAGGAGCACTCAAGCTTGCCAAAAGGTTTACAGGACGATACAAAATAGTGGCATTTCAAAATGCATATCATGGCAGCACCAACGGCGCTTTGAGCGTTCTCGGCAACCAACAGCAAAGCAGGGCATTTCGTCCGCTCCTGCCCGGAATTTCTTTCGCACGGTTTAACAATCCTGCTGATTTATCCCTTATTACCGAAGAAACAGCATGCGTACTACTGGAAACCATTCAGGGGGAAGGTGGTATTGTTATTCCTGATGAGCACTATCTCAAACTACTCCGTCAAAAATGTGATGAAACCGGGGCTTTGCTCATTCTTGATGAAATTCAGTGTGGCATGGGCCGTACAGGAAAAATGTTCGCTTTTGAGCATTATGGGATTGTTCCTGATATTCTTGCACTTGCAAAAAGTCTCGGCGGAGGCATGCCCCTCGGTGCATTTATCGCTCCCCGCAGTATTATGGGAACTTTATCCTACGACCCTCCCCTGGGGCATATTACCACCTTCGGAGGACATCCGGTATCATGTGCTGCCGGATTGGCAGCCCTGAAAATAACATTAGATGAAAAACTGCCCGCCCTGGCAGAACATAAAGGAAACCTGTTTCGCGAAAATCTCTCACACCCCTTGATAAAAAATATTTGGGGTAAAGGCTTGTTTCTGGGAGTTGAACTGGAAAATTTTGAAATGATTCAGCGGTTTATCAGCATCGCAATGAAAAACGGACTGGTAACCGATTGGTTTCTTTTCAAAGACAATGCATTCAGAATTGCCCCTCCTTTAATTATTACTGAGGAACAAATTTCAGAAGCATGTGAAATTATTCATATGAGTCTTGATCAGCTGTAAAGCGTGAACAAATATTTAATTCATCGCAGAATAAAAATCAGGAATATCATTAACTGGCGATCAATCCCCCTGCAATCATACCAAATATAGTACTGTTGTATGGATTAGAGGTAATGGCACAGGTACCACTGTTACAACCTACAAAATGATAATAAGCATAACCTGCAATCCCGCCAATAAGCAGGCCAGCCAGTAAACGCCAGCTGATTATTTTCTTAATTCTTGTTTTAATATCCATTTTGGTGCTAATTTTGATGTAAAATTAAAACTTTATAAATTAAATAACAACATATCGACATATATCCATATATAATACTATGAAACATGTATCCCGACAAATAATTGTCTTCCTTTTTATTTCATTGCTTGCTACCCCATTAAAAATTTACGCACAGGAAGAGAAAAGTGCATTAAAAACCGGTTCAGATGAACTTACTCAGCTTTTCAAAGAACTATACAACAAGGACAACCAGCACAAAACAGCAAACATTAATGACAAAATAATCAAGAAATTTAACACCCTGCTTCAGATTCCTGAATCATTTGATTACCCTTTTGATACTTTAAAACAAACCGGCAAAATAACCTCTCCGGATGAAAAAGTAAGGATCTTTTCATGGTATGTCAAAGATGGTGACAACTATGAATGTTATGGAATTGTCCAGCACAAAACGAGGAAAAATGCCCCCCCGGCAATTACTATTCTGGTACCGCATGAGTATAATGGGAAAAATTTTAACGAAGAAACTTTTACAGCTAAAAACTGGCCCGGAATGCTTTATTATAAAATTATCCCGGTCACCATCAACAAAAAAGAATATTATACACTCCTGGGATTTTCCTTTGATGGTATACTCACCAACCAAAAGATCATTGACATTATGGGCTTTGATGATCAGAATATTCCTTTCTTCGGCTATCCTCTTTTTGATGCCGGTAAAACATTAAAGAAACGGGTTGTATTCACCTACTCGGCCCAGGTGGTTATGAGCCTTACTTATAACGAAGGACTAAAAATGATCATCTATGATCATCTTGCTCCGCAGAGACCTTCCCTCACAGGTAAATATGAATTTTATGGCCCTGATGGCTCTTTCGACGGCTTTAAATTTGAAGACGATAAATGGAAACACATCAGCAACGTTGATATCCGTTCTCCCCAAATAAACAACAGAAGAAAAGCTCCGGAACCTCCTTCTTCTGATAATCTATCGGGACAGTAAACCTTTTCAGACTGACAACAGTAGCCTGGAAAATGTCACTAAAATGACTATTTGTCAGCATCCGCCAATTGGCATATACTTTGAAAACATTTTTGCCAAAATGAATAATTGTTTAACCAAATCATAATAACGTACAATGCAAAAAGGTAGAATTGATGTAACTACTGATAATATTTTTCCGATCATTAAGAAGTTTTTATACTCGGATCAGGAAATATTTCTCAGAGAGTTGGTATCCAATGCAGTAGATGCTACACAGAAGTTAAAAACCCTGGCCTCAGTTGGGGAATATAAAAACGAGCTGGGTGACATGCGTATCCGTATTAACCTGGATCCAAAGAAAAAGACCCTCACCATTTCTGATCAGGGAATTGGTATGACTGCAGAAGAGGTTGACAAATATATCAACCAGATTGCTTTCTCCAGTGCAGGTGATTTTCTTGAAAAATACGAGAAGCAGGCCAATGCCATCATCGGACATTTCGGACTTGGGTTCTATTCAGCTTTTATGGTGGCCGACAAGGTGGAAGTAATTACAAAATCATACCAGGATGGCGCCCAGGCTGTTAAATGGACTTGCGACGGAACACCTGATTATACCATTGAAGATGTTGAAAAATCAACGGTGGGTACCGAAGTAGTGTTGCATATCTCCAAAGAATCCGATGAATACCTTGAGCAGAATAAAATCGATGAGTTGTTGAAAAAATACTGTCGCTTCCTGCCGGTTGAAATCGCATTTGGCAAGAAAAAAGACTGGAAGGACGGTAAAGAGGTTGAAACAGACGAGGAGAACATTATCAACAACACAACACCGGCATGGACCCGTAAACCCGCCGATCTGAAAGAAGAAGATTATCAGAATTTCTATCATGAATTATACCCGTTTGCAGAAGATCCGCTTTTCAATATTCATTTGAATGTTGACTATCCTTTTAACCTGACGGGTATTCTGTATTTTCCGAAAATCAAAAACAATATTGAAATTCAGAAAAACAAAATACAGCTTTACAGCAACCAGGTATTTGTAACTGACTCTGTTGAAGGTATTGTACCGGAATTTCTGACATTATTGCACGGTGTGCTCGACTCTCCTGATATTCCGTTGAATGTTTCCCGCAGTTACCTGCAGAGTGATTCGAATGTAAAGAAAATATCCAATCACATTACCAAGAAAGTAGCCGACCGCCTGCAGGAAATTTTCAAAAATGATCGTGCCTCGTTTGAAAAGAAATGGGACGACCTGAAGCTTTTCATTGAATATGGTATGCTTACCGATGAGAAATTCTACGAAAGGGCTGAGAAATTTGTACTCTTCAAGAATACTGATGGTAAATACTTCACTTTCGAAGAGTACAAGGAGCTGATCAAAACAAATCAGGAAGACAAAAACAAACAACTTGTATACCTTTATGCTACCGAAAAAGATGAGCAGCACAGCTTTATTGAAGGAGCAAAGTCTAAGGGTTATGATGTTCTTCTGATGGATGGTCAGCTGGATACACACTTCGTCAATACACTGGAGCAGAAGTTTTCTGATTCCCGCTTTGTTCGTGTTGATGCCGACGTGCCCGATAAACTGATTGAAAAAGACCAGAAAGTAGAGTCAAAACTCACTGTAGAACAGAAAGAAGACCTGAAACCTGTTTTCAGATCCCAACTGCCAACAGGCGCCAATTACACCGTTGTTTTTGAAGATCTCAGTGAAACAGAAAGTCCGGTAGTAATCACTCAGTCAGAATTCATGCGCAGAATGAAAGAAATGTCGGCAATGGGTGGCGGCATGAATATCTATGGTGATTTGCCTGACAGCTATAATCTTGTGGTTAATTCCAACCACCCGCTGGTTGAAAAAGTATTAAAAGCCAAAGATAAAGCCGTTGGAGAGAAAGTTGCTCCGCTAAGCCAAGAGATTAATACTATCACCAAAGAAAAGGAAACGGTTGAAAAAGCCAAAGAGGGTAAGAAAGAAGAAGAAATAAACCAGGAAGAAAAAGACAAACTCACCGATGTCGAGAAAAAACTGGATGAAGCCAAAAAGAAAAAGGAAGATCTGCTTCTCGGCTATGGTAAAAAGGATAAATATGTCAAACAATTGATAGATCTAGCCTTACTGGCCAATAATATGCTTAAAGGAGAAGACCTCACCCGCTTTGTAAAACGAAGCGTGGAACTTATCAAATAATTTTTTATGCTATAGCTCCTGACAAAGCCCTTTCAAGAAATTTCTGAAAGGGCTTTGTTTTTTTTATATAATGTGGTTTATGAATAAAAAATACTTCAAATACTTCAAGACATGAATGAACAATAGCAGAAGGCTTTTGTCACTATTAAATGTTTTAAAATTTTTATGATGGAAAAATCCCGGAATAAGATTCTCGCAGTACTGTTTACAGGAGTATTAATGGGGGCACTCGACATTTCAATTGTCGGGCCTGCTATACCCGCTATTACCCAAAGTATACAAATGGATCAACGTACGGTTTCGTGGATCCTTTCAATTTATGTATTATTTAATCTTACCGGAATTTCATTGTTTGCCAAACTATCCGATTTATATGGCCGCAGAGGCATCTATATAATCTCTATAGCCATATTTGCCGCCGGATCACTGGTGGTAGCACTGTCCCAAAATGTAGAATGGCTGCTAACAGGAAGAGCCATTCAGGGATTTGGTTCCAGTGGTATTTTCCCGGTCGCTTCAGCCGTAATCGGCGATACATTTCCTCCTGAGAAAAGAGGAAGGGCGCTTGGGCTCATCGGAGCTGTATTTGGATTGGCATTTATCCTGGGTCCTGTTATCGCGGGCGTGTTGCTTTCCATGTTTAAATGGCATGTATTGTTCCTGATCAACCTGCCTATAGCGGTTATACTGGCATGGTTCAGTTATAAACTGCTTCCCTCCCATCGCAGCGAAGATTCCCCAAAACTCGACTGGCAGGGCATCCTGGCACTCGGAATACTGCTTGCATCTTTTTCCTATGGAATTAATGCCATCGACGTGAATAATATCTGGCAAAGCATCTTTTCAGCACAGGTACTGCCGTTTTTCATCATCCCTGTTATACTCGTTTTTGTCTTGATTTATATTGAAAGACGAGCCCAATCACCGGTGCTTTTTGTTGACCTGTTTATGAACAGCCAAATTCGTACTACCGGTATTATTGCGCTCGGCACAGGACTTTTTCAGTCAGCAATCGTATTTTTTCCTGATATGTCAGTTGATGCATTTAACATCAGCTCTTCACAGGCCAGTTTTATGTTGCTTCCTCTGGTAATTGCCACAGCCATCGGTTCTCCGGTTTCCGGAAGGGTACTTGATAAGATTGGTTCACGTATTCTTATTATGACTGCCATCATCCTCGTGGGAGCTGGTTATCTGGTCATGGGATTTAAAGCTGATGTAAAACTTTATTTCTACGGAGCCGAAGTGCTTATCGGACTCGGCCTGGCTATTCTGCTCGGATCTTCCCTGCGCTATATAGTGCTTAATGAGGTGAAGCCTGAAGACCGTGGATCGGCGCAAGGCATAGTTTCCATCTTTGTGAGCATTGGCCAGCTCACCGGCGCTGCTTTTATTGGTGCCGTCACAGCTTCTCATGCCCATACAATTGCCGGATACAAAACATCTTTCATGGTACTGATGGTTATTTCCATTGTCCTGCTGGTGCTGAGTTTATTGCTGAAAAGCAAAAAGCAGGAAGAACAACTTTTCAAAAAGCAACCTGTTGCTCCAACACCTGCCGGGTAATGTGCAAAACTGTAACGGGCAACTCCTTTCGCGTTTACCAA
>DASQZP010000460.1:0-2916 GCA_035638655.1 Bacteroidales bacterium | reverse complement strand
AATTACTTTTGTATCTGTGCCGTCGGGTTGTACGGAAAAGAGTTTGTCTGCATTGGTAAAAAACAGCTGTGCTCCGGCAGGATCCCAGGCAAAATATACTGAATTGCTGAAGTAAGTACCGAATGAAAGATTTGTTAGTTGTTTGAAATTGATCCCGTTAACATCGGTTATATACAGTTGTGGTGTCATGTTGTTAGTAGAAACATAAGCAATTTTGCTGTGTTGTCGATTGATTTTTCCATTCCAGGAATGATGGGTACCATCAGTTAGTTGAATTATTTCTGCTCCCGTTGTGTCAGATACAAATAGTTGAGAAGTTCCTCCCGCGTTTCTTGAGAAAAGTATTTCATTGGCAGGAAAGGATATCGTTTGAAAAGATTGCATTGCTGAATACCCCCTGCCGGCATTGTTAGCCGCTTCAACCTGCCAGAAATAACAGGTTTCAAATTTAAGGTTCTCCGGATAAAAAAAAGTATCCGTTAGGTTGGAATAGGTACTCACTTTTTCCATTGAGCCGGTCTCATAAATATTTAGTGTAAAATGAACACTGTCCTTTCCCTGAATGAGTTCCCAGGCTATCACGCTATCCAGCCGGATAGCAGTTGCTCCGGATGCAGGTATAAACCGGTCCGAGAATTCCGGAATTTTAAGATCTCCGGCTCTTTTTTCCAGTGAAACTGAAGCTTTAGTTTCCCCGTTGTATCCTACATTTACTGCAATACTTGAAGTTTTGTACCCGTCCCGTTTGGCGATCACATTGTATTCACCAACCGGTATATTTTCCAGCAGGAAATTGCCCGCGCTGTCACTTACAACTGATTGGGTGGCCGGGTTAGTGGTAATGGTTACATCTGAAAGCGGATCAAGTGTAACGGCATCTGTTACTGTTCCTGATAATATGCCTGATGCATCGGGATTGATTTTATCTTCTGAACACTGAAATGCTGACAAGGATAAAATAATCAGCACGAAGGAGAGGAGCGTAGGATTGTGTATTTTCACGGGTCTGATATTTAAATAAGAATTCTGTTCCGGTATTTTTATGTACGCATTTAATTTATCATCATTTTTTTGTTTCCTGTCAGCCAGTTAAAATATCCCGGTAAACCAATCATCATTTGATGGATTGGTTCACCGGGAATATAATTATCACCGTCAATTATTCCGTTCCGGGCATTACTACACTGTTTTCGATGATCAGCTTCATACCTTTGCCATGCTGTTCAACCCGGTAAGCAGGAGCCGTTCCTGAATTGTCAAATTGGCTGAGTTCGTTATGATAGCCTTTTTGAGTAACCTGTAATTCCATGTTGTCGCCCCACAAGTCTTGCCTAACTACATTCAAATGACCTTGTTGCAAAACACTGATCAGGTTATAATTGCCATCCAGGTTGCCCCCATAAAAATTCTCATTGCCTTTCTGGATAATCTCCATGGCGTTTTTGTAGCCGGTTTGATTAACGGTAGCAGTGTGATGAGCACCGGTTTGTTGTATGCCAACATAATTATTTATTTCAGGATTCGTAATTTTTGCCTGCAGGGCATTCATTACATCCTGTTGTATGCTGAGCATGGCTTCATTCCGGTTTTCATGAGTTCCTTCATTCTGATTGCCATGATTTCCTTCTCCCAGTTGCTGCAGCAATACAGCATCTTCGAATCCACTCTGTATCGATTGCTGCTGTGCCGGGAGATTAAAGGGAATCAGGGTGATCAGAACCAGTAATAAAACACGCAATAATTTCATTTTTTCTGTTTTTTAATCAGGGTACTCCGGAACTTTTTCCTGTGTACCCTGAGTAAATAAATTGTAAATGGTTTATTTATGCATAAATCCCAAAAAAATGTTGAAATTTTTTGGTGTTTATTGCTGAATTACATTGGCAACATTGCTTCCACCCTGCTGGATGAGATCAGCTACATTACCATCTCCTATTTGTGTGAGGTTTGCTGTATTCCAGCTGCCTTCCTGCAGTATACCAGGATCCCAGTTTGTACCAACTTTCTGCCCTGCCATATTATCATTACCATCCTGGGTCACATTAATAGTATTATGGCTGTCACTTGGATCACCCCCATTTGCTCCACTTCCTTGAAAAGTTACCAGGCTGTTATTATTTCCATTCTGGAGTACATTGAGATCATTATCAACACCGTGATTACTTCTCACTGAACCTTTCATATAGTTTTTATCTCCTTTCTGTACAATCCTCACGTTATTTGCACTTACATTATTTGTTGCACTATAATACTGGAAATTACCATTTCCTTCAGCCTTCTGATAAGATTCGTTGGAAGAACCTGCAATTACAATCTCCACATCATTCCCATCACCATCAACAAATTGTTTAGAATCGTTATTGCTGCCATTGCTGTGAGTAAGCATAACTTTATTGCTATTTCCTGTGACATCCTGTTTTCCAAAATTTCCGTTTCCTTTCTGTTTAATTCCTACATTGTTTTCATTACCCATTACAGTCTGGTATGCCTCATTGCCATCCCCGTCCTGAGATATGCTGGCATCTTTTGTATCCCATCCGTTTACATATTGTTTGGCCAGGTTCTTATCTCCTTTCTGAGTTATTGAACCTTTATTTGGACTTCCCAGGTTAGCTTTACCAATGAATGTTTGATTGGCTACATTCCAATCTCCTAATTGCGTAATAGATATTGGCGAATTGTAACCATTTAGATTATTTGAAAGTTTCTGTGTAGCCTCATTATGATTTCCATTCTGTTCTACTAGGCCATGATCATGATTACCTGAGGAAGTTTGAGTAGCCTCGTTATAATCACCCGTCTGAGTTGCCTTAAGACTTTCAGTGTATCCTTTGGTAATTTTTTGAGTTAACTCGTTGTGATCGCCTTGTTGCAATCCCCAAACCTCTTGTCCACTATTGGATCCGGGAGCATTTA
>DASQZP010000459.1:0-9014 GCA_035638655.1 Bacteroidales bacterium | reverse complement strand
ACCTGGTATTCCACATTATATCCGTTTAGTTTAAGTTCATGAATCAGGCACTTCTCATAAACATTTTCCAGGAGTCCCGGCCCCAGTTCCTTGTGAACTTCAATAGCACAACCAATTATGTTGTAACTTAGCTTATCTATTTCTTTTTGTGTCATAGTTTAATTTTTTTAACCACATAGGTACATAGTTTTTTTGCTATTGTGACCTATGTGACTATGTGGTTTAGTTTTCACTTCTTTTTTTCTATTGTGATCTATGTGACTATGTGGTTAAGTTTTCACTTTAAATAATCAATTTCAATAATAGTCTGGTTATAATCGCTCAATGTCTGTAACCAGGATTTTTTGATTTCAATGGCCTGGTCAATGTTTTGAAGATATTCGAGATAACCTATGGCGCCGGTATTATACGATAATTCAGCCCCGGAAAGTATTTGATTGCTAAGCGGTAAACCTTCATGTTCGTAATAATCCAGCTGATTAACAAGTTGAGAATATTTATAATTTAACTTCTCATAAAACGATTTTAATTCAAGTTTCTGGCTGTCCAGTTTTTGCTTTTGAATTTCTGTTTCAATCCGTGCTGATTTTATCCTGCCCTGTTCCGGTCTGAACCACAATGGAATGTTTAACCCAATTTGCCACGAGTAAAATCCATTCTTATTGTCAATTGTTTGCCAGCCGTACTCTGCGGTTATATCAGGTAATAATTGAGACCTTTGCTGTGAAAGTTCAATCTTTGACAACTCAACCTTAGCCTGCTGATACTGAATAGACGGATTGTTAAAAAGGCTGTCAACAGAAAGCAATAATGAAGAATCAGTTATTTTGTACTGACCCGGAATAATACTGTCATTTATTGAAGTATTAAGCCAGCGTTGCAATTCCGATTTCATAGAAGAAGCATTTGTTTTTGCCTGGTTTAAGGATACTATAACCTGCTGTTGCCTGTTTTTTGCTGCCAGTTTTTCGAGATTGGATGCATCCCCTGTTTTATACCTAAGCTCGGCGGCTTCATAAAATCTGCTATAAAGGCTGTCAAGAAAGGAATAGATTTTCACCCGGCGATATGCCAGAGCCCAGTCGGAATAAGCAGAAGAAACCTGCATCACCAGTTCTTTACGGGTTACCTCTTTGTTGAGTTGTGCCAATTGGATTTTTTGATTTTGAATCTTAGCCTTGTTAATGTAGTTTGTTGGAAATTCGAAATCCTGGCTGATTCCAACTGTCGAAATGCCGGTTTGCCCGTCAGGGCTTACTTCGTCTTTGGCATAGAACAAATTTGTTTTTCCAATATCCAAAGCCGTTTTTTTAAGCTGATTCTGCTGTTCGATGCCCAACTCCGCAATATTTAACCCGGGATTATTTTTGATAGCCAGTTCGATACAGTTATTTAAGGATATTTGTCGTCCGGGAATGTCCGGTTGCGCATTGGCGGTAGCCGGAAAAAGAAAAAACAGGACAAGAATTCCCATGCCGTGTACCTTCTTCAGTTTCCAGGGACTTACTTTTTCGGATAAAGCATACAGAACCGGTAAAACTACCAACGTGAGTATAGTTGAAGTAATTAGCCCGCCTATAACCACAGTTGCCAAAGGTCGTTGTACTTCGGCCCCGGCAGAGGTTGAAACTGCCATCGGCAAAAAGCCAAGAATATCGACGAGTGCTGTGAGGAATATCGGTCTTAACCGGGAGTGGGTCGCTTTAAAAATCCGGATATCCAAACTTATTATTCCCTCATTTTTTAAATCATTCAAACTGGTTATTAACACCAATCCATTCAGCACGGCAACACCGAATAGTGCAATAAATCCAATTCCGGCTGAAATACTAAAAGGCATGCCGCGGATAAGTAAAGCAAACACACCGCCCACGGCGGCAAAAGGAATGGCAGTATAAATCAGCAACGACTGTTTGAAGGACCTTAGGCTTATAAACAGGATAATGAAAATTAAAGCCAGGGCCACGGGTATAACAATGCCCAGGCGTTTAGAGGCACGTTGAAGGTTTTCGAATTGTCCGCCATAGGTAATGTAATAGCCGGGGGGTAATTTTATTTTCATGTCAAGTTTTTGTTTTATTTCATTTACCAGTGATTGTATGTCCCTGTTGCGTACATTCACACCAATTATAATTCTCCTGTGCGTATCATCTCTGGATATCTGGTTAGGCCCATTGTCAAACGAAACATCGGCAACTTCCTTCAAAGGAATTTTATTGCCGTAGGTCAGGGGAACATATAAATTCCTAATGGATTCAATATTTTCCCTGGCAGATTTTTTCAAACGTAAAACAATGTCGAACCGCTTTTCTCCTTCATAAAACCGGCCGGCAGCACTTCCTGCATAAGCCGTACTGATAAGTTTATTTATGTCATTAACTGATAAGCCATATTGAGCCAAACGGTCTCTTTTGAAATGAACGACCAACTGGGGCAGTCCCAGTAATTGTTCTGCCCTAACATCACCTGCCCCGTTAATATCCCTGACAATTTCTGCTACGCGGTTTCCAAAACGTTGTAAGGTATCGAGGTCATCGCCAAATATTTTTATGGCCAAATCAGATTTGCTGCCGGACAACAGTTCGTTAAAGCGCATTTCAATGGGTTGAGAAAACTCCATTGAAATACCCGGCAACACGGACAGAGCTTCCTTCATTTCATCTGCCAGTTCTTCGTACGATTTATCTGTTTTCCAATCATCCCGGGGTTTCAATACAATGGAAAAGTAGCCTCCTTCAACAGGATCAGGATCGGTTGGCACCTCAGCAGCGCCAATCCTTGAGACAACCTGTTCTACTTCCGGAAAATTTGCAAGCAGGATTCTCTCAATTTTTTCTGAATTTTTAACGGTTTCGGTCACCGATGTTCCCGGCGCCATGCGAAATTCGACAGCAAAATCGCCTTCCTGCAGTGTGGGAATAAATTCAGCGCCCATTTGCAGAAATGTAATAATTGAGGCTATCAAAAGAATTACAGCGATGGAAATGATTATCCTTTTTTCACGAAGCGCGTAACGGATAACCGGGGTGTACATTTTATTAAGCTGGTCCATTAATTTTTCACCATAAGCCTTTTTCTCCTTACGTTTTCCATGTAAAATAGCAGATGCCATCATCGGAACATACGTAATACACAAAAGCATGGCTCCCAGCAGGGCAAAGGCAAAGGTCAATGCCATCGGTTTAAACATCTTGCCTTCCACACCTTGTAATGATAATATGGGTAAAAAGACAATTAAAATAATAATCTGACCAAAAATGGCCGCATTCATCATTTTGAAAGATGATTCTTTGGCGATTTGGTCGATCTCGTCTTGTTTTGCTTTACCGGTGAGGGAATGTAACTTTTCATTGTTCCTGACAAGCTGAACGGACATAAATTCAACGATAATTACCGCCCCGTCAACAATGATCCCAAAATCCATTGCCCCTAAGCTCATCAGGTTTGCCGATACACCGAAAGATTTCATCATGCCCAATGCAAACAACATCGACAAGGGGATTACTGAAGCAACGATAAAACCCGAACGGGTATTTCCCAACAAAAAGACTAAAACAAAAATGACAATGAGCCCTCCTAAAATCAGGTTTTCTTCCACGGTACCCGTTGTCTTTTTAATCAGCTTTGTCCTGTCTACAAAAGGTTTTATTACCAGGCCTTCGGGCAAAGATTTTTGAATCTCTGCGACGCGTTTTTTCACCCGTTCGATAACCTGTGTCGAATTAGCGCCTTTCAGCATCATGACAACGCCGATAACTGTTTCCCCTTTACCATTTTCTGTGGCGGCTCCCAGGCGCGGGGCATGACCAAAGCCAACATCAGCAATATCACTAATCGTTATGGGTATCCCTTTTCTGTTTGCCACCACTATCTGACAGATATCATTCAATGAACCAAGAAACCCTTTACTGCGGATATAATACATTTCCGGGCCATGTTCAATGTAACTGCCTCCCGTATTCTGGTTATTGTTTTTAAGTGCTGAAAAAATATCCGAAAGGGTAATATTATAACTGTTTAATTTATTGGGATCAACAGCAATCTCGTACTGCTTAAGATATCCGCCTGCTGTATTTATTTCCACAACCCCGTCAATTCCGGAAAGCTGTCTTGAAACTATCCATTCCTGAACAGTACGTAATTCAGTGGGTGTATATTTTGATTCATAGCCCTGCTTTACTTCAAGGGTATACTGATATATTTCGCCCAGTCCTGTTGAGATAGGAGCCATTTGCGGAGTTCCCAAATCTCCGATATTTTCCTTTGCTTCCGTCAATTTTTCGGCAACCAGCTGACGGGGTAAATAAGTTCCCATGTCCTCATTGAATACGACAGTTACAACTGATAAGCCGAAACGCGATATGGAACGGATTTCCTGAACACCAGGCAGGTTATTCATGGCCAGTTCTACCGGATAGGTTATCAATTGTTCCATTTCCAGGGCAGCAAGGTTTTCAGATGTTGTAATGATCTGAACCTGGTTATTGGTAATGTCCGGCACTGCATTAATAGGTATGGTGGTTAAAGAATAAATACCCCAGCCGGCCAGAATTAAAGTAAATAATCCTATAACCAGTTTATTCTTTATTGAAAAAGATATGATGTGATTTAACATATTCCATTTTGTTTAATAGCCCGTTTCTAATCAGACAATTATCCTCCTGACAAATATCCATTAAATGTTAAAAACCTGTAGATGTGGAAAATATCAAATAAGAAGGTTGCAATTCTTCAGGTAAAGCCCGGAAAAATTGACAGGCAGAAGTAAATACGGGATTAGTAAAAAGGAAAACAGAATAAAAATAACCAGATCAATACTTACAACGCCTGATAAGACAAAATTGGGGGAAGTAGAGTCAACAGACTGATTTGCCGGGTGAGCTTCATTATTATTCTGAGTGACAAGATAGGTGTCGTATGGGTCGTTCCATGTTTGATGAGCATCGCCATGAAAATTTATTTCCAAAAAGGCAATACAATAGGCAATGCCAACTATTGGGAGTAATATTTTTGTCCAGTTTTTCATCTAACTGTTTATGTATTTCTGAACAGTAAAAATAAAAAATTATTATTGGAATAATTACTTTCATGTAAAATCTCAGGGTGTAGGCAAAATTGCACACTTTGACGAAGCTTTGGTTTGAAGATTGGCTTATGGGGCTTTGCCAATGTGTTCAATGTGGGTGGGGATTTCTTTATTTTTTGCGGGTGGGAAGAAAAAAACAAAATTAATTTCCATCAATTAAGCACCAACTTATCTACAAGTTGATATCGTTTCCTTTTCTTTTTTAATCAGAGTATTAATATTGGAATATCTATGTCTTTATCGCTTGCCCAATAACGGTGGCAATATGCGGAGGTCAGGAATTTGAAACTCTGACTTGTCAAACAATAACAATTTTAAGTAAATGTACTAAACTTAATTTACCTATGTCGCCCGGCTTACGTATATTGCGTATTAACGCCTGGCATTCTTTAATCCTATTTTTTTAATAATTCAATCCAAAAGCCCAAAGGGGAATCACATTGCGATAACCATATTCTATATCGTCTTTTACCACAAAAGATTTATTATCTTTTTCTATTTGGTTCTGTTGCTTATTTTTACCTCCAATTTCAAATGTATAGTTTTCAATTACGAAATCTGCTCTTTGGGAGGATATAACTTCATTTTTCACTCGCATTTGATTGAAAAAAAATGTTTCTCTCAAGTTTCCTTTATTTGATTTTTCTCCAACCAGGTTAAAAATGATATTTGTATTATCTAAATACACCTTATCAACCTTTCCTAATCCTTGTATTCCACTTGTTTCATTTCGCAACTGCTCAATAAGTCCGGCCTTTTCCATATACGAAAAATAATCGTCTAATGAATTCCGACTTACGTTTATCATTTCTGATATTTTAGAAAAATTGGGTTTGAATGGTACACTTTCAGCAATTATGGAAAGTAATCGTTTTAGTTTTCTACTCGTTCCAACATTCAGGTTTGCATATTGAGGAATATCCAATTCCAGGGTTTGCACAATAATTTGACCTAAGCGTAAATACATTTCATTTTCTATTCCAAATGGATAGTATCCACGTTTTAAATAGTCCGTAAATAGTGGTAATGGGTGTTGAAGATTCTCAAGTTTCACCTCATTATTAATGATTTGCTCTAAAGTGTAGATTTCTGTCTCATAATCATGAAATAATTTCAAATATTCACGAAATGAAAGTCCTTGTAATTTATAAATAATCGCTCTTCGGCTTAAATCGGCAGAGCCTTTAAGAATATCCAGTACAGAAGCACCGGTAAATACAATTTTCAATGTTGGGAATGAGTCATAAATATTTTTTAGTTCTCGCGACCAATCCGGATACTTATGAATCTCATCGATAAATAAATATTCTCCTGAATTTTTATAGAAATCATCCGCCAAATCAATAAGCCTATTTTCGCCAAAGTACATATCGTCTGCTGAAACATATAAAGCACTTTTACTTCCTAAATTTTCCTTGATATATTGAAAAATCATTGTCGTTTTACCAACTCCACGAGCACCAATAATCCCAATCATTCGACTTTCCCAAGAAACATCATTGTATAAATAACGTTTAAAATCTGTTTTCGTATTTTGTAAAAGCGTTTCAAATTTCTGATATAACGTTCTCATAATTTTTCTGTACTATTACCACAAAGATACAAAATTGCACAACGTATTAAACAATAATCGCATTAAATTGCTCATCCTATTGTGCAATATTCTTCTATTGCTTGCTTGCAACTAATATGCATGTATACTTTTAGTATTATTTTTCCTTTGTGTTTTTAATAAAAGTACTGTTATCCCCTAAAAATTAAGGGTAGTTATATACTTTTTTACAAAACAAAACCGGTCATCCGGTGAATTATTAAAATGAGTTGTAAAAAAAGCATCACAGATCCTCTTCTATAAAAAAGTATTTACATACTTTCCCCTCTTTTTTTATTCAGTTTAGTGAACAAAAGAAAATAGTGAATGTTATATATAATCAATCTAAATTAGAATATCCAAAAAATAAATGTTAAACCTGAAAAAAAACAGAAATTATGGCTTTTACACAAGACAAATTACCCTATTCATTTGATGCACTTGAACCACATATAGATGCCAGGACAATGGAGATCCATTATACCAAGCATCATGGAGGCTATACCAGCAAACTGAACAATGCTGTTAAAGATACTGACCTGGAAAACAAATCCATTGAGGAAATCATGGCTACTGTTTCCAAACATGGCACTGCTGTAAGAAATAACGGAGGTGGTTTTTACAATCACAATCTCTTCTGGAAGGTGATGTCACCTAACGGAGGCGGACAACCATCCGGCGAGCTGGCAGATGCCATCAATAAATTCTTCGGATCATTTGATAATTTTAAAGAAGAATTTAATAATGCAGCTGCTACCCGGTTCGGCTCAGGATGGGCCTGGCTGGCAAAACAGGACGGAAAACTGGCCATTGGTTCTACGCCGAATCAGGATAGTCCATTGATGGATGTTTCTGATTTTAAAGGAACACCAATCCTTGGTCTGGATGTTTGGGAACATGCTTACTATCTGAAGTATCAGAACCGCAGGCCCGAATATATTGATGCTTTCTGGAACGTTATCAACTGGGAAGAAGTAAACAGGCTGTTTAACTCCTGATAAAATAAATTGCTTTTAAACATACATTTTTATCGCAATTAGTGGTTAGTTTGTTCAATCAAAAGAAAAGCCGGATTTAACTCCGGCTTTTCTGTTACTATGAAAATCAAGAAAAACTACTACTCTAAATTCAAATTCTTACTTTTTCAGAAAGTATTCCTTCCCTTTGAAAATCCGATCCATCAGCCCGCCTTGTTTTGCACTGAAATAGGCATCGTTATTCAACGTAGAATGGATCGCGTATCCATTTACCGAATCAGCCGGAAGTGCGGTAATGGCAACAGGGTTCACACCCTGTATATTCAGACTAAATGCAGGTGTTTCGCTTTTTATAACGGATTTATTGACGAAGTTACGGCCCGACAAATTATGCAGACCATTCAGAAACTGAACAGTTTTCAGTGAATCAGCACGCTGTCCGCCAATCGACCAGCCCAACGAATCCCTGGTCATTACAAAAGAACTGTCTGCCGTATAATTAAACGCCAGTTTTGTCCAGTTCTCAGGCTTTCCGTTTACCAGTTTTTTATATCGATAAGTAGCGATATCAGCATTGAAAGTCATTTTCAAAAACCCATTTACCGCGTAAACTTTTTTCTCACCTTTCTCACGCACAAAACTGGTCATAGTACCCTGCCTGCTGTAAGGATTATCCGGTTGTTTATATGAAAATTTCCCGATCAACAGGTCCGACAGCACTTTATCTTTCTTGTCCAGCACTTTAACCTCAACAGCCATGGTATCCACAACCTCGTAGGTGGCCCATTTATCTGATTTCGTGGCGGCAACTCTCTCAGGAGAAAGACTTTTCAATTGCAACAGCAGATTTTCAACCGCTTTATCATCTGCCTTGTATGTCTCGTCTCCGGAAGATACTTCCCAACCGCTATCTTTCCGGTACAAATCAAGTTTAGCTCCATGGGTGCCTGGACGAACAATATGAATGGAAGCCATAGAAGCTGTATCAGCCTCAACCAGCTCTTTTTTGAATGAGCGGTCGCCCTTACGGGCATCCCTGACCTGAATAAAGATTACCAGTGCCAGCAGTACCACGAAAATAACAGCCAGCCACTTCATATTAACTCTTCTAAACATAACCTTCCTCCATTCTTTTAATCCTGAGTGATTTCTTAAACTGCATCCTGATAATTCCAAATACAATGACCAGTACAAGAGGCAATGAAAAGTTCAGGTATTTGAGAAATGTTTTTTTACTGTCGGCAATCTGATCCAGTGGCCGTGCAGTAACCCCTTTTGTTCTCAACTGGATAAGGCCGGTATCATCAGAAAGCCAGTCGATTGCATTCACAAGCAGATTTACATTATCCTTGTTGACACT
>DASQZP010000458.1:0-3566 GCA_035638655.1 Bacteroidales bacterium | reverse complement strand
AACAGAAATGATGTGATTCTTGTAAAACATAATGATAGCAATTAGTCAAATTTGACATGATTTACAACACATTTTTTTAGCCGGAAATTTAACAGGCAGTTAATACATCCTTCACAAAGTTTCCATAATTTTGTATGTTACAGTATATAATTTCAACCTTAAAATATTGAGCATGAAAAAAATTTTACTTCTTATTATTATTTCAGTTTTGTCACTTCCTTTCCTGCAGGCGCAAAACGACCTGTTCTTTTCGGAATACGTAGAAGGAACCGGTAATAACAAGGGTCTGGAAATTTATAATCCTACTGATCAGGCGATTGATCTGTCTGCTTATTATGTTGTACGTTACAGTAACGGGAAAACTACTTTCACTGAAGGTGGGGTGACACAGTTGAATGGCATAATTAAAGCATATTCAACTTTTGTTCTGGTTAATGGTCAAACAGAAACGACGCCAACATCTCCGGCAAGTAGTCCTGAATTGCGGGCAATGGCTGATCAGCTCGATCATGCATATCCAGCCCCTACTTATATGAACGGGAATGATGCAATGGCATTAGTTAAAACTAATGATGGAAATCCACCTGCTACCGGAAATATTATTCCAATTGATTTATTTGGCGAAATTGGATTAGGTGCAAAAATTGAAACTGCAGCTGGTTGGTCGAATGTCAAAGATTCAGTGGTAACATACAACTATACTCCAGTAGGTGGAGATCCTATTCCGGTACAAGCAACCATTAGTAACTATATTGTGCCTAATGAGTCGGACGATGGTGTTGCAAGTTTTGGTCCCTATTGGATGTGCTGGACTGCAAACAGGGTATTAATTCGTAAACCCGACGTGACTTCAGGAGTTACAACAAATCCACACCCTTTCGTGGTAACAAAGCAGTGGGATACTTTAACCGGCTATGTAGGACAGGATGGCTACTGGGTCCAGGTTGATAACTGGAGTAACCTGGGAACTCATGCATGTGTGGCTGATCCAAATTATGGAACGGCAGTACCAACATTTTTAAATGAAAATATGGTAGCTGTCTATCCAAATCCGGTTCGGGATAACCAATTTACTATTAAGGCTGAACAGTCGGTAGAGTCTTTTATTATTTCAAATATGCTGGGACAGGTAATCTACCGCTCTGCAGCAAGCCTGGCACAAAAACAAATTACGGTTGATGCTCATATACAAGGGGCCGGGATCTATTTCCTTAAAATTAATTTTCCGGATAATCAACAGGTAACCAAAAAGCTAATCTTTAAATAGCATAAAGAATTTTAGTATACAAATCCCGGTGTGAGCCGGGATTTGTGTCTTTATTTTAACTGATTATTTAACCCTATCAGATCATGGGCAATAAAACTTTATTTTTTTCACTTCTGTTAAACATTTTAATCACATTTTCATTAGCAGCTCAGAAACAAACCATTTCCGGTACAGTAACGGAAGCAGGTACCGGCGAAGCTTTGATCGGGGCCAATATTTTGATCAAAAAGGGAGTAGGTACGGTTACAGATTATGATGGAAAATTCAGTATTCAGGTGGAACCTGGTACTTATAATATTAAAGCCTCGTATGTTGGTTATGAGCCGGTTGAAAAAAGAGTTGAAGTTACCAGCCAACCGGTTACGGTTTCATTTACATTGACACCCCTTACAATTAGTGAAGTTCAGGTAGTGGCAGATGTTGCCCGTGCCAGGGAAACGCCGGTTGCCTTTAGTACCGTGTTACCCAAAAAGATTGAGGAGCAATTGTCGGGCAGAGATCTTCCTATGATATTGAATTCTACTCCCGGAGTATATGCTACAGAGCAGGGTGGGGGAGACGGTGATGCACGTATCACCATCCGTGGTTTCAGTCAACGGAATGTTGCCGTAATGCTAGATGGTATACCCGTAAATGACATGGAAAATGGTTGGGTATACTGGTCCAACTGGTTTGGGCTCGATCAGGTTACCCGCAGCATTCAGGTCCAGCGCGGTTTGAGTGCTTCTCGGCTTGCACTTCCTTCAGTTGGAGGTACAATTAATATTATTACCAAGGGAATTGAATATAAAAAGGAAACGTCAGTGCAGGAATTTGTGGATATGTATGGCAAATCCACAACTTCTGTTGGTTTTACCAGCGGAAAGTTAAAGCATGGCTGGGGCATAACTGCAGCCTCTTCCTATAAAAAAGGGAGCAGCTGGGTGGAAAATACTGATGTGGAGGCTTTCTTCCTGTATCTGAAGGTTGATAAACGATGGAAAAACCATATCACCAGTTTAACCGGATATGGTGCTCCACAGACTCATGATCAGCGGAGCTACTCAAGATCAATTGTGACTTATAATACCGACTATGCCAAAGACCTGGGCGTTCCTGTTAATGAACTTTATACTCCCAAAAGTTACTATATTATGGATATGGGCATTGATTATAATCAGCACTGGGGCTATATTCAGCGAAATGCAGATAAATGGAATGCCGACCATTCAGCAAGAATTATTAACCCCAATGCGCCTACTAACATTTTGCATGAAAAAGTAAATACCTATTTTAAACCGCAATTTAGTCTAAGGGATTCATGGACAGTGAATGATAAGTTATCTGTTACCAATATTGCATATATGTCAATTGGTCGTGGTGGTGGGGAACAACCTAGATATTCACTTAAGAACACTAATTTTGTCACACCAAATGACACGCTTAATATTTTATTTAGCCCCAAAGATATTGGGCAAATAAAATGGCAGGAAATTTATAATACTAACTCAGGTCCTACAAATACCGGATTTGTGGTTAAATATCCCGTGGATTCAACCTATAGCGATAATCTTTATAAATCATCAAATTATTTGGTTGAAAACCGCAATGAACATATGTGGTATGGATTACTCTCAAATATCAGCTATAAGCCAACGAATACTTGGTCATTTTCGGGAGGATTGGATCTAAGATCCTACAATGGTATTCATTATAGTATGATTACTGATTTATTGGGGGGTGATTACGCTGTTGATGAATGGGATAAAAGAGTGGATTATAATAAAAATCCTTCTCTGGCAATGAAAAAAACAGGAGACAAAGTTTATTTCTATGATGAAGGAATGGTCCGCTGGGGAGGGATATTTGGATTGGCTGAATATAAAACCCCTGTGATCTCCGCTTTTCTGAATATGAGTACTTATGCAAGTGGCTACAAGAAAAAGGATTATTTTGGAAATTCCGAATCACCCTGGAAATGGATGCAGGGCTTTACTGCTAAAACAGGCCTGAATTACAATTTTACCCCGAGAAGTAATGTATTTCTTAATCTCGGTTACCTCTCGAGGGTTAAAATGCTTACTTACGTCTACAAGCAATATTCTACTGAATTTGTTAATGACCTTTCAAATGAAAAGATCATGGCCCTGGAAGTTGGGTATGCTTATAAAAGTTCTGTTTTCTCAGCTAATCTGAATACCTATCTTACCAAATGGGACAATAAACCAGCTGGACAGGTAAATGGTACATATTTTTCTCCTGATGGACAGGAAATAAAAACATATGGAATTCTTTCAAATATGAATGCCAACCACAAAGG
>DASQZP010000457.1:0-5330 GCA_035638655.1 Bacteroidales bacterium | reverse complement strand
TCACCCCAGAGGACAATAATGTCATCTCATAACCAGGCGAAGTATATCCTTACAGCAAATAAGGGTTTATACCCGGTAGATTGCTGCAGTGCATAATGTATCCTGACACATATTTTTACCAAACCATGCCCAACTCAGTTACCCAAACCCGCCAATCAGGAAATGTAAATTTCTGCCAGGTTCTGAAAGCCTAAAAAAAGGAGGCGCCCCCCCCCTTTTTTCACTACACCCAAAGACTCATTCAAACAGCTCCGGAACAACCAAATTGACTGAATCAATGACTTCGTGTTTTTCAGCTGCTCCCTTTACAATGGCATTATAGCAAATATTGTTCACCAGGCGGGGAATCCCCTGCGATTGGTCATATATCACAGATTTTGCTGCGTCAGAAAAAATGGATTTAGGATTTCTACATATTCGAGTATGATGATCAATATACCCACAGACCTCTTCCAATGACATCCCACTCATGGAATAAGACAGATTGATTCTCTGCCGTAGAGACACCAGATGAACCATTTTTAAACGTGCTATGAGTTCTGGTTGCCCAGCCAGGATGAACGTGATTCTGTTTTTCGAATCGCAATCAAAATTTACCATCGATTTGATACCCAGCAGCGCTGAATCTTTTAACTCCTGAGCATCATCCAGGATCACCATAGGCTTCTTTACCAACTCCGGCACCAATTTATAAAACTGTAGTTTCGCAGTAGCCGTAAAATGCGGAGCACCAATGTTCAATTCGCTTAAAATCGATTTATACAAATCGCCCTCTGACAATCCTGTTCCCCGGATATATACAGGTGTGTACTTATTGAGATCAAGCTTTCCGGTAAAAGACCGCAGAACAACGGATTTCCCCACTCCAATGCTGCCTGTGAGGAGCAAAATGTCTTCTGTTTGACTACCAAGCTCCAGCATTCCCAGGGCTTCATCATGGCAACTGCTTGTATAAATATCCCGGACTGCAATGGATTTTAAAAACGGAAGCCTGGCAAATCCATAAAAGTCCAAAATCAAATTGTTCATTATTTTTTCTCCTTTTCTGTGTTAGAACCGTATGCCGAGAAATTGATTTTTCCGATTTCCTTTTGCATTTCCAGATGCTGCTGTCGCAATTTTGAAAAATACCGGATACTATCCCGGGATACCTGTTGCTTGCTTTTCTTTGATTCTTCCGGTACTTGCGGTACCTGCTTTGTTACCTGTTTAGTTGTGCTGGTTTTTTCAAGAAAATGATCTTCCTGATCATAGATATAAACTTCATCCAGATCAAACGGATCAAAACGAACCTGGACTACTGTTCCGTATGGCAGACTGAATACAGGATATTCGTTGCTATATAGTTTTATCTTTCCATATTTGGATATCTTCCTGTTATTCCGCCACAGGAATAAGGCACTAAACCATTCGATGTCGGTTACCCTCTTGTGCCCCTCCTGTAAGCCAGCAAAGAAACGGTCATCCGGTGTCTGTCCGGTGGAACTATGTATTTTCTTGTTGAAATAAACATCCATCCAGGCCCAGAAGGCGCTATTTAACTCTTCGACAGTCTTCATGCCACACAAGGAAGCTTCATTCTGAAATTGGTGTTTTATAATTTTCATATCCGACTCTACCTTTCCCTTGCAATGAGCCTGATATGGCTTATGATGTATCTTGCGAATACCCAGCTGACTCAGGATGTATGCAAAATGCCTGGAGATATATACCTTCCCATTGTCCAGATAACACTTATCCGGGATACCATAGCGAAGGATCATGTTCTTAAAGGAATCCTCCATCAAAGGTAGCTTTTCACTGGTGTAGTACTTCCCAAACAGAATCTTCCGGGAATAGTCATCTATCCAGAGAAACAGATAGGTCTTTATCTTTTTTCCTTCCGGCGTATTGAGCCAGATGCCATCCCGAGCATCTCCCTGAACCAGGGCCAGGGAATGCGGAGCACTGAACGAATGGTAGGCTCTTCGCTTCACTTCAGACTGCATCAAACGCCTTCTAGCATGCTCCATTCCGTTTTCTGCCAGGAATCTGTAAATTGTACGATCAGAGATTGTGGATATTTCAGCTTTAAACCGGGCATCCGCACTCAACAGGCGTCGAAGCTGGGGAACACTACGGGAAGGGAGTTCTTCAATCAGGGTAGTGATTTGCTCAGCCAGCCCTTTGTTTTCTATCCGAGAACCTTTTGTCCTGCGTCGCCAGAAAAGTAATCCGGCAGCGCCCTTTTTACGGTATTTGTGAAGATAATTCCTGATGGTCCTGTCTGTGACACGGAAATCACACATATATTCAGATTTCAATTTTCTTTTTTCGACTTCTGGGATGGTATCGTCTGTAAGGATTTCCACCAATTCCAGACGCTGGAGATAGGCTTTAAACTGGTGTTCGGGTACGTCGGCCCATAACTGATCATCTTCCTTCATGCAGTCCTTCCTCTCCGGATATTGGTTTATTCTTTATCCAGTCACTGTATCCTTCAGCTAAGCGCAGGAGTAATGGTTGCAGAGTAAGGCTTTGTAACTCATCCAGTTCCTGCATAGACTTGTCAAGGAAGGAGTCGATTATATCGGTCCAGTCATCAGCCCGCATATCCTCCACAGGAGCATTCAGGAAGGATAGAAGTGTTATATCAGCAATTCGGATTATCCTCCTTACAAATTGGCTCAATAGTTCCTCGAGCCATTCAAGCTCTGTTTTCCTGAACAACGGCAAATGGGGTAGCGCCTGCCAGAGAGCCTGATCAACATCCGTGCCTGCCCCTGGATGAATGTTCATCACCTTAAAAAGATACGGTTCAGTATTGCTTTTGTCTGGTATCATGCCAGCACCTCCTTAAAAAATGGTACTGATCAACTTGTATCATAGGGGGTAGCTGAACACTCTACCAAATTCATTGGTATTACAGGACAAAATTTTCTGATTTTATGTAAAACATATGTTCTATGAAGAATCCTTACCGGTTCTGTTTTTGTTTGTATACCCGCCTTTTCCATGGCCAGATTCAACAGGGAAAGATATTGGAAGAAATTTCTAATTTCATTATTATGACCCGGTTTGAAGTCAGGTAAGACTGTCAGATTCGGTATTGATGACAGAAAGTGAGCGATCTCGACAATGGTTTGACGAATGTAAGTAGCGACCATATTGTAATGCCGCTTAATGGTCCGTTCATCAACCGTGCCAAGGATACCAGCTGTTTTCGAATAGTCTGGTTTTCCGGAGGGCTGACTATCTTTGTAAAACGCAAAAATGTTGACAAGACAGATATTGCATTCGGGGATAACAAAGTAAGGAAGTATTCGTTTAGTGTATTGCCTGCCTTCTGCTTTTGCATAGGAACAATAAATTGAAAAAATCTTGATTTGTATATTTTTCTCGGTGACTTCAGACCTGATCAGCCTGTAATGGTATTCGTGAATTCTGATTACGTGTATTCGCATGCAGAGGATACAGGTAACTATTTGAAATTTTTTTCTGATAAAGGCGAGAAATGCTTCACAACTGTAATTAACTATGGTATCATGTCCCATGTTAGTTGATGATGGAGGGGGATTATTTGTTGATGAAACCCCTCCATCTCTCTATTATCGGAACATTTCTTTGGCGGCTTTGATTTTTAAATTTGGCAAGAAATCACAATTTCAGGAAGAATAGTCGGGCAGGATACACCATAATAAACAAGGAGTTCTCATGAAATCAAAGCATAATACAATATTTGGCCAGATCATTCAATTGATTCCGAGATATAAATTCCAAAAGGCCGTTTTGGCGACAAATTCTGAAAAAGGGGCCAAGGGGTTTTCTTCCTGGAGTCATTTTGTTGCGCTGCTGTTTGGTCAGCTTTGTTCACAAACCGGCTTGCGTGGAATCGTCAACGGACTCGCTATCCAGGCAAAAAAACTGTATCATCTGGGCATTTTATGTGTGAAACTTTCAACCCTGTCTTATGCGAATAATCACAGACCACACGAGTTGTTCCAGCACGTCTTCGAAGAGTTGTTATGCCAAACAGCAAGGATCGCGCCCAAGCATAAGTTCAAATTTGACAATCCCCTCTACAGCATGGATTCCACAACCATCGACCTGTGCTTGTCTCTATATGATTGGGCGAAGTTCCGAAAAACAAAAGCGGGGATCAAGTTGCATGTTAAGCTGGACCATAACGGGTATTTACCGAAGGTGGTGGTTGCCTCTGTTGCCAGGAAACACGATGTGCCAATAGGGCGCGAGGTAAAATTTCAACGGGGCGATATCGTTGTTTTCGATCGCGGGTATAACGATTATAGTCTCTTTGCAACTTACTGTACAGAAGGGATTTATTTCGTTGCTCGTCTTAAGAAGAATGCTGCTTATAAGGTTGTTGAACGAAGCGATGTGAGTCAATATGAGAACATCAGTTCAGATCAGATTATCGAGTTCAGTGGTGTTAAGGCAAAGAAGAATTGTCCATTGAGGCTTAGGAGAATCAGAAGCCGTAACCCGGAGACAGGAAAATGGATCGTGATCATAACAAATAACATGACCTGGTCGCCGGAAACGATAGCGGCAATCTACAAAGAACGCTGGCAAATTGAAATTTTTTTCAAAACGATGAAGCAAAACTTGAAAATCAAAAGCTTTTTGGGTACCAGCAGAGATGCAGTCTTGAGCCAAGTTTGGGTGGCCCTCATTTCGTATTTGTTGTTGAGCCTGTTGAAATTTAGATCGCGGTTTGGCTGGACAATTTATAATTTGATGCGTGCTCTGCCGATGCTGCTATTTGCCAGAATCGATCTCTGGGCCTGGCTAAATAATCCCTTCGGTGATGGATTTGAGACGATCCCGAATCAGCCGGAACTGGAATGGGGGTGATTATTTTGGACAGCTATGATTATTTATACTCTTTTTTGGGCCATTTGTCACGAAAAAAATCGTTTGAACCCCCGGCTACATGTATCCCGCGGAGCGGGATAACTTGCATCCTGCCAATATAAAGTGGTATACTTCAGTATCCGGGTCGACCAAGTATCCGGGCCGGCATAATAAATTACAGAGAGTTAAGGAAAATAAAATTATGGAGCGAAGCAATATCCGCTGGATAATGGTATGTTTATGTTTTTTTATCATGTTTAGAGCGAACATTTTTCCGCAAACAAACCTGGTTAAAAATGGTGATTTTGAAATAACCGATGCCCGGAAAGAACCTCTCTACTGGAATACCAAATTCTGGGACAAGGAAAATCCCCCGGTATTCTCACTGGTCCCGGGCCGGGGAGGCTCAGGCAACGGCTATCAAGTCATCAGCAAAAAACCCAATGATGTCCACATCTATCAATACATTACCGTCC
>DASQZP010000456.1:0-2514 GCA_035638655.1 Bacteroidales bacterium | reverse complement strand
TTACTAACCCATTATCTGAAATGTTATGATGCAACAGCTTAACGATTTTTTCCTGCTAATAGACAGTTTTATTGGAAGTGCACAATGGTTTGTTTACCTGTTACTTGGCACAGGCCTTTTCTTTACATTATATCTCAAATTTCCACAGATACGTTATTTCAGACACGCACTTAGCATTGTCACTGGCAAATATGACAAAACAGGGGATGCAGGTGATACATCACACTTTCAGGCACTTACTACAGCCTTGTCGGGAACAGTTGGTACCGGTAATATTGCCGGAGTGGCACTTGCGGTTCACCTGGGAGGGCCGGCTGCTATCTTCTGGATGCTGGCCACTGCGTTTCTCGGCATGACAACCAAATTTGTAGAGGTAACACTTTCACATAAGTATCGGGAAACTACCAGTGACGGGACCCAGGCCGGTGGACCAATGTATTATATGAAAAATAAGCTGAACATGAAATGGCTGGCAGCCATCTTTGCCGGTGCAACAATCCTTTCTTCATTCGGAACGGGCAATCTGCCACAGATAAACAGCATTTCCAATTCGATGTTTGCCACTTTTGGACTCAACCAGATTATCACCGGAGCAGTACTTGCTGTATTGCTGGGCTTTGTGATCATTGGCGGTATCAAAAGAATTGCAAGCGTTACATCCCGTCTGGTGCCTGCAATGGCCCTGATTTATTTTATCGGCGCCATGGCCGTTATTCTTACAAATTATGAAAATATTATCCCTTCTTTTATATCTATATTTAAAGATGTTTTTACCGGTTCAGCCGCTACCGGAGGTTTCCTGGGAGCCAGTGTAGCCTTTGCCTTCAATCGCGGAGTGAATCGAGGACTGTTCTCTAACGAAGCCGGACAGGGATCGGCTCCAATTGCCCACGCAGCTGCAAGGGCCCATGAACCGGTTTCTGAAGGAATGGTTGCCATCCTCGAACCTTTTATTGATACCATCATTATCTGTACACTTACCGGACTGGTACTGCTTTCATCAGGTGTCTGGAAACAGAAATATGAAAATCAGTTTCAGTATACTGATATGGAAATAATAAGAGGACAATATGATGAATCAAATCCCGCTGATAAACAATTCCTTTTTAGCATAATTAAAGGCAACAACAGTGAATTTTTATATGGCGGTAAACTAAACATCCAAAACGGGCATATCACTAATCCGGTTACCATAATCAACAGCAGATCAGTAGCCGAAGATGTTATGGTTAGTAAAGACGGAAAACCTTTCACGGGCAGGATTCTGGTTAAAGATGGCAATGTTGAAGACCTGATGAATGAATATACATTTACAGGAAAATCACTGCTCCACAGTGCCCCACTTACTGCAGAAGCATTCAAGAAGAGCTTCTTCGGGAGTTACGGGCAGTTTATCGTCTCAATAGGTCTGTTACTCTTTGCGTTTTCAACGGCTATCTCCTGGTCATATTACGGTGACAGGGCTGTCACTTACCTTTTTGGGAATAAATATGTGCTACCCTATCATGTCATTTATGTAATTGGTTTTTTCCTCGCGTCATTTACTGATACAACAATTATCTGGACTCTTTCAGGCATCACCATTGCATTTATGGCCATCCCCAACCTCTTCGGAATCCTGATGTTGCATAAGGATATGAAAAAGACTGTTAAAGAATACTGGGCCGGTTTTCATACCGAATATCCTGAGGACAAAGCCCGGGAATAAACAATTTTACTTTCAGTTACAGGAATAATGAGTGGATTCCGAAAAGCCAATACCAGGATTTTCAGCTACTTTTTTTGCCCCAGGCCCTAAAGGGTGAAATAGCTGAAAATCAGACACCCTACCTGTACTGCTTTCGGCGGGCAGGCCTTTAGAGTAAGGGGCAAATCCTGATTTTCAGTTTTATTTAATAAAGTACTTTTCGGAGTGGACTCAATAATAGAATTTTTAAATACCTGAATTATATATACTTTTGCACCTGCTTATAAACAAGCTAAAAATCAGTCTGAAATAAAAAAACAATGGTCACAGAAGAGGAAATACAGGATCAGGAGGAGGAATTGTATGAACATTTCAGGTTTGTAGTTGATCCGGGTCAAAGCGTAACACGAATCGACAAGTTTCTTGTTAACCGAATTGAGAATGCATCACGCAATAAAATACAGCATGCAGCAGAGGCCGGAAATATCCTGGTAGACGGAAAACCGGTTAAATCAAATTACAAAGTAAAACCCGGAGATGTTATTACCATTGTACTGGCATTTCCCCACAGGGAGCTGGAGCTGATCGCAGAAGATATACCTGTTAATATTGTGTATGAAGATGAACACCTTGTTGTGATCAATAAAGAACCCGGGATGGTAGTCCACCCCGGCGTAGGCAATTATACCGGTACACTGGTCAATGCGTTGATGTTTAAGCTCAAAGATGCTCCGCTGTTCAAAGAAGGGGAATTACGTCCAGGCCTGGTACACCGGATTGACAAGAATACATCAGGAATACTGGTTGTTGCCAAAACAGAAATTGCA
>DASQZP010000455.1:0-4439 GCA_035638655.1 Bacteroidales bacterium | reverse complement strand
TGCAAGGCTGAAATAAGCAGTCTGTCTTCAGTATGGATAATATTTTCATGTTCATCAACCACTACCTGGTATCCAAACAGCTCGGGACGATTTTTAACGATTGGCAGGTGCCTGTCAATAAATTTCTGAAAATCTGTCAATGCCTTTCTGTTTTCAAAGAACACCAGACAGTGTACTTCTTCACGGGTATTTACTTCGGCTCCCATCACTACCATAATATCTTCTTTCCGGGCCATTTCCTTCACCAGTTGGTTGTGTGCGGTGGCATTGTGGTCAGTAATACCAATAATGTCAAGATGCTGCTCCTTTGCGCGCCGCACAATATTTACCGGACTCATCTCCAGATCTCCGCAGGGAGAGAGTACAGTATGGATATGTATGTCGGCGGCGTACTTTTTCATAATAATATATTGTATAGCTTTCCGGCGATTTCAAAGGTATTTTCCGTAGTGCCCAGTACCGGTATTCCTTCTTCATTGGCCTGATCGAGCATATCTGCATCCGGTTGGAAACCTTTTACGAGAATTACTGCCGGGAGATCTTTGAGAGAGGCAATGGCCATCACATTTTTATGCGTTTGCAGGGTAATCCATGCTTTGCCTTCCCCGGCATTGCCCATCACATCACTCAGCAGGTCGGAAACATAACCACCCTTTACTTCCTTTTCAATTCCTTTTTCGCCTCCGTAAACACGCAGGTGCAGCTGTTTTACAAGATCAGATACTTTCATGATCCGCTCCTTTCTTTTTACAGTTTTTATCCAGCCGGTCCCGGCCCCAGATCTCCTCAATAATATCGAGTGCATGTTCAGGACTCAGCTTGTGATTTTTTTCCATTATTTTTTGCAGAAAAACACAATGGGAAATGTTGGCATCCCCCTGTACCACATCTTCTGCCAGTGCCTGACAGGTAGGCGCCCCGCATCCCCCGCAATCGAAACCCGGCAAAAAACACATGATATGACGTTGTTTTTTCATTTTTCCCATGGCTACGCTCAGATCCTGGTCGAGCTGTACGGAAGAACGCGGATCCACTTTGTCAAGCTGTATATGGCGGATCAGGTAATTGCGATAATTATCGATATCCCGGGCAGAAGGTACAGCATCAGAACTTTTTCTGCTCGTAGCTGCCCGGTTCCTGAGCCGTTCAACAGTGAGAAACTTGTTGCCGGATGTCAGGATGCCTCCGGCACAACTTTCATCACACGCCCGCATTTCCAGGAAATCAATCCCTTTAATCTCCCCGCTTTCAATCTTTTCAAGAAACTCAATCACGTTGTGAATCCCGTCGATGGCCAGGGATCGTTTGCCCGTGGCGGAGGCCTCACCATGTGTCAGTGACCATAACATCTCCCTGTCGGTGAGTTGTGAATGATCTGCAATTTTGTGATTGCCTGTTTTTCCTTTCTTGATGCGTTTATATAACCTGTTGTACACAGAGTTCATGTTGATCACGCCATTAAATGGGGACTGGGTTTCGCCTACCGGACTTTTAACAGCTGCTATTTTAGCAGCACAGGGTGTAACATAGAACAATCCAATCTCTTCTTCCCTGAATCCCTCATTGAGCAGCTTTTTACGATAATATTCAGCAGCAATATCAAGGGGTGGTTTGAGCAATACAAGGTTTTCAACCAGGGAAGGAAAGTTTACCTGTATCAGTCTGACCACGGCAGGACAGAAAGCAGAGATCTGCGGATGCTGTTCCCGGTGATCATCAAGATATCTGTTTAGTTCATCACTCAGGAGATCAACACAATTCTCAATCTCATATACATGGGTAAATCCCAGGTCGTAAAGTGTTTGATAGATGGTTTCAATTTTGATCTCCTCGGGAAACTGACCGGTAAGTACAGCAGGCATTAAAGCAACACGGCAGGAAAATGAAAATATGTTGCTAAAATCATCTTCTTCCACATAAATAGCTGAAACCGGACAAACCCTGTAACATTGCCCGCAATCGATACATTTATTATTGTAAATACGGGCTTTGCCATGTTTCACCCTTATTGCCTCGGTCGGACAAACACCCATACAGTTCGCACAGCCGATACAGGTTTCTTCCTGAACTTTTAATGCATGATGAAAAATAATCTCTTCCATATCAGCCAGCTTGTTTATTTAAATGATGAAGCATTTGCAATCGTGTACCCGATCCGGGATTTGATGTAATATTTAGTTCATCCGAGTTTCTTTTAATATTTGGAAGTCCCATACCCGCGCCAAATCCCATTTCACGAACCTGCTGAGAAGCTGTTGAGAACCCCTCCTGCATCGCCAGATCAATATCTGAAATACCGGGACCTTCATCCTCAATAACAATAATAATTTTTGATGTATCAATATCTACGTATATACTACCATGGTATGCATGGGCAACCACATTCACTTCAGCTTCGTAAAGAGCAACCACAATTCTTTTGATCAGCCGGAAATCGATATTCAGTTGTTTGAGTATTTTTTTCAGCTGACTTGATGCTACACCAGCATTAGTAAAATCACCTCCGTTAATCTGGTATTCAAAATGCATATTCATACTCCGTTAATAAAGAGGTTTAATCCCGGCATCATACAGGATGCCGGCTGTTTTGAACATTGAATAGCGACACTCCAACAGTACCATATTATTCTCCACAGCCAGACTAACCATTTCCTCCGTAGCATGTTTATCCCTGACAAAAACTATATGACTGATATCGGCCATTTCAGCTGTTCGGACAGCCTGCAGATTAGTCAAACCGGTTATCAACAATATTCCGCTGCCTTCGATAGTCAGCACATCGCTCATCAAATCGGAGGCAAAAGCATAATTTACAGTACAATCCATATTATTACCACCACAAATGATTTGGGCATCGAGCAGACTGGCGATCTCTTCAATCTTCATTTCTTGTTTTATTCCGGTTATATCTGAATTGATTCCCATCTCCAATTTATTCTGGATCGTTATTAATTAAACAGTTTCTTTTTATACTTTTAATTTTAATTCACACAGCAAAGGTAATTATTCATTTGTTATTTTTATAACATTGTTATCTTAATAACAATAATACATATTTAATCTAAATTAATGATATAGTAATTTGTTTAGGAGCAATTTAAAGGATAAGAAGTCTATTGAGAATAGTAATGTTTTTAATAGATCGAGATACGGATCCGCACATATCCTTTCTTCAAAGTCTATTTTACAACATAGGGCCACCAGGAAATAAGAGCAGCATACAAAAAGAATTAAAATTAATTTTGACGAAATTTATCAATAAATTACTCATGTTTAATGTATTATGACTTTAAACTATTCAAAGTGAAATATATGTTCCTATCTGTATATCAGTAATTTATAATCATTCTATATTTAAAAAATGTATTGTAAAATAAGGAAAAGAGCTTAATTTTGTGTGAAAGAAATAACAGTAAAATCTATTACAAGTTCCTTTTATTTAACTTCACTAACCAAAAACAATTTGTTTATGGGAACCACTGTTCAACATATCATTGAAAAATTCCACAAAGACCCCACCCGGTTAATGGACATACTTATAGATGTGCAGGCCGAAGTGGGCTATATTCCTGATGAAGCAGTTATACAAATCTCACAGGAACTGGATATTTCCAGGGTGGATGTAGAACAAACCATCTCGTTTTACCATTTCTTCTCCCAAAAACCTACAGGTAAATTCAATATATACCTGAATAATTCTGCTGTTGCCAACATGATGGGCAGAGCTGAAATAGCTGCTACCCTGGAAAAGGAAGCGGGCTGCAAATTTGGAGAGGTCTCACAGGACGGACTGATCGGTTTGTTTGACACAAGTTGTATCGGCATGAACGACCAGGAACCGGCCGCCATCATCAACGGGATTATCTTTACCAAGCTTACGCCTTTCCGGATAAAAGAACTGGTGAAAGATATTAAATCCGGCAAAAGTACAAACGACCTGTTTGTGGAAAGCTATGGAGACGGCATGAATAATTCCGAGCTTCTTCAGGCTATGGTATATAATAATATACGTAAAAAAGGACCGGTTCTTTCAGATGATTACACTCCGGGTATTGTTATCTGGAAACACCTTCCCACCCTCTCGCCTGAAAAAGTAATTGAAGAAATTAAATCATCCAACATCCGGGGACGTGGCGGTGCAGGATTTCCTACCGGATTAAAATGGGAATTCTGTCGCAAGGCTCCGGGAGAAAAGAAATTTATCTTTTGCAATGCCGATGAAGGTGAACCGGGAACATTTAAAGACCGTGTGCTTCTCACCGAATACCCTGACAGGTTGTTCGAAGGGATGACCATAGCGGGATATGCCATAGGTGCGCAGCAGGGAATTATGTATCTGCGGGCGGAATACGCTTATTTGGCGGCTCTTCTTGAGAATACTCTCGAAAAGAGACGGAAAGACGGGCTTCTTGGGAAAGGGGTCCTTGGGAAAAAGAACT
>DASQZP010000454.1:0-4988 GCA_035638655.1 Bacteroidales bacterium | reverse complement strand
AAAGATGTATGGATTGTGGCTGTGGGCCTCAATATTGCACTCTGAAAATAATAATTTATAACAAAAAAGGGCTGTCTTATACGGGCAGCCTTTTTTTTACCTGGCGCGCATCTGTGATGCGTGACCTTTATTCTATCCTGTATATTTTGGAGCACTCATTGCAAATGAGCGCTAGTGATAGCCAATCTGCGATGCGTGACCTTTATTGTACGAGCTCAGCGAAGCTAAATGAGTGCTAGTGATAGGCGTGACTCTGTAGATGTTTTTATTTACGAATACCTGCCTGTTCCAGGTTTTGTAAAAAAATTGATTTATCCCTGATGTTGGAACTTGACAGTTTGTCATACCAGAAATTTAAATGATCCGGATCATTCAATTTATTATAAATATAGATGAGGTTGTAATAAATTGATCCTGCAAGGGCTGAATTTCCATATTTCCCGGCAAGTGGTTCAAATACTTCAAGGGCTTTCCGGTAATTCTCTTCATCGATACAGGCATATCCTTTATCCAGCTGGTTATTTAGGTGAACATCACTTACAATGCCCCGGATGGAGAAACAGGCATCATCGCATTGTTCCACCAGATCGAGCCATTTGGTTCCTTTTTCTACAAGTGGGAATATGAGTACAAATGCTAATTTTTCACCAATATGGCGGAACTGATATGTTTGGGGACAAACAGGGATGCCTGATGATTGTTTCAGCCAGATTTTTTTCCCGGTAGGAAGCCCTACAAAAATATGTTTGCTTGCACAGAAGCTTCCTGAAGCAATCTGATTGGTTATGCTTAAATAAAAGATTGTTGCGGTATCATTTTGAACCAGCTTTTCTAACCGGAGTGTCTCATGGCTTCTCAGAGCATAGTTGGGAGAGTCGATGGTCTGACAGTTGGCTGATGTGTTTGAAAGAATCAGTAGCTCAAAAAGCAGTAAGCCTGAAAAAAGTACAAAATTAAAGTGAATTTTCATACAGTACATTTAGATATTGAAATAAAATACTGGCATGCATATTTGAAATAAATTCAGTTTTATCTTGTTAATAGCCAATTTGTTTCAAACAGAATACACTGAATCAGAAAAGGAAATTCAACCCTATATACAGTCCGCTGTCGCCATCTCTTGGATCGGCTGCACGGCCATAATCTATAGCCAGCACAAAATTTTCATTCAGTGCCACATGCAAACCGGCACCATAACCCAGGTGTAATGCCTCTTTATCGGCATTAAACAGATACATTTCGTCTGCCGGTACACCCGACAAATCAAGTTTATATTTGCCGGTAACCATACCCCCGTCAAGAAAAGCACTGAGGGCCAGGTATACATTTTGATTTAAAATTACATTTTTATAGAATTTCCACCGGGTTTCAATGTTGCCATATACAAAATCTTCCCCCACAATTCTGTTGCGGAGCACTCCCCTGATGGTTTTAGCACCTCCCAGGCCGTCACGGGTTAAATTGGGAGCACTGTTAAAAACAAAGGGCAGCATATAAAAAGGCATTTCTCCTGATAGTTTAGCCTGGTAACTCAGACGATAAGCCAGTGACAGCCGCTTTGGAACCAGTGTAAAATATTGTCGTTGTGTAAGGGCAAGCCGGGTATAGGCATAATCGTTGCCCATAAAACCAGGGGCTAACAATAGTTGAAGGTCAGTCCACATCCCTTTCATGGGGTTTGGTTCGTTGTCTCTGGTGTCATATACCAGTCCGGCTTTCAACAGGTTGGTGGTACCTCCGTCTTTTTGGTCCTGTGGGATTATCCCCCAATTGACATACTGGTCATACAACAGGCTTGTATCGGGCAGGAGATCGTCGGTGGATTTTCCTTTGTTGAGTGTGGCGATATCTACCGTACCAATTTTATTATGAAAATAGGCGATACCTGCCAGCCATTTCAAACTTGTCCCTTTTATATCACCTATAAAATCAGCCTTAATCCTGGTAAGTTTGCGGTCCTGACGGTAGTACATGCGGGAAATATACGCAGCGCTGTTGTCTGTTTCAAATGCAGGGTTATAAAATGAATTATAACCGTTAAAACCATAAAAATCCAGTGCTTTTTCAGTGAGCAGACTGGCTTCAGCCATTACCCTGATTCCGGGTATGAGGTGTTTCGAATCATAAATAAACTGATTAATACCACTCCCTTTGGTGGTGCGTGACCATTCAAGGTATATGGAATGCAGGTATTTTGGATAAGTGGAACCGTCTCCAAAATAATACAGGTTCACAACCCCACCGTATTTGAAACCTACGTCACTGTCGAAAGCAATTGCCGGAACAGCACCAAATGTCCACCCTGTCTTTATTTTATCAGCTTTTATTTTTTGAAGGGTATCAGCCGCGGGTTCTTCTGCCCTGACTTTTGGCAGCAAAATAATGCCGAGTATCGCGGTGAGGAATAGTAGTTTGTTTTTCATTGGAATGATTTTTTTGAAATCAATTTTTTTTACCGGACATAATTGCAGTGACTGTGGTCGATTTTCAGCTACTTTACCCTTTAGGGCTCAGGGCAAAAAGTAGCTGAAAATCCTGGTATTGGCTTTTCGGTGTACTCTCATGATTACTTTTTTGAAAATCTGCTTTTTGAGGTGAAATATACGTATTTTTATTAAAAGTACGATTTAAAGCAAAATAATTAGAGTCTGTCAATAAAGTCAAGTGTCAATTGATTTGTTATCCGGTGATCAGGTCTAACAGACCGGAAAGTTCCAGTCCTGAAATGAGGATAACAGCGAGCAGGATATAACGTACAAAACGAGGGCCCCAGCTAACGGCAAATTTAGAAGCTACAAAGGCTCCTGCCATGTTTCCCACCGCGAGTATAAGTCCTGCCTTAAAATCCACCTGATCATGCAGAATGAAAATTACCAGGGCAAAGAGAGTAAATGCCAGTACAATAAATAATTTTACAGCATTTGCTTTCACTACATCATAACCAGCTCCGAGCACCAGGCCGGCCAGGAGAAAAAAGCCTACCCCAGCCTGAATGAAACCGCCATATACACCGATAAAGAAAAAAATGATGATTTGCAAAATTGAAGCGCGGGGTTTAACATCGCCAGCCTTGCCCTTGATCCATCTGTCAGGTTTATAAAGGATCAGAAAGAACATGATGAAAAGTAACAGCCCGATGGCTCGTCTCATGAGCTGTTCATCAAGGTTGATAGCAATCTGGGCACCAACAAGTGCTCCTATAATTGCAGGGATGGTGAGGACATACCCTTCTTTAATTTCGAAAACTTTTTTCTGCTTAAAAACACTGACACCAACCACACTTTGCAGTAATACACCAATTCTATTTGTCCCGTTTGCAACATTAGCCGGTAATCCCAGGAACATCAGCATAGGCAATGTCAACAATGAACCACTTCCTGCCAGGGTATTAATAAATCCGGCGACAAAACCAACGCCAATAACTGCAAGTGCTGTATACCAGGTCATTTATAAACGTTAATATGCAAACAGAGGAAAATCAGCCATTAACCTGTTCACCTCACTTTTGACACTGCTGATTATTTTTTCATCTTCAATATTGGTAATTACCCTGTCAATCAGCTCAACGATTTCGCCAATCATATCTTCCTTCACTCCCCGGGTGGTAATTGCAGGTGTACCTACCCTGATTCCGGATGTCTGGAAAGGAGAACGGGAATCAAAAGGCACCATATTTTTGTTAATTGTGATATCTGCCTTTACAAGCGTGTTTTCTACCACTTTGCCATTAATTTCGGGAACCTTGGTGCGCAGGTCTATCAGCATAGAGTGATTGTCTGTTCCTCCTGATATCACTTTATAACCCTTACTGATAAAAGCATCTGCCATTACTTCAGCATTTTTTATCACCTGTTTTATATATTCTCCATAACTGTCGGTAAGCGCTTCGCCAAAAGAAACTGCTTTCGCTGCAATCACGTGTTCCAGCGGACCACCCTGGGTTCCCGGGAAAACGGCTGAATCGAGTAATTGCGACATCATTTTAATTTGCCCTTTGGGAGTTTTCAGGCCCCAGGGATTTTCAAAATCTTTTCCGATCATGATCATGCCACCACGCGGCCCGCGTAATGTTTTGTGGGTAGTTGTGGTAACGATATGACAATGAGGAAATGGATGATTTAGCAATCCTTTGGCAATCAACCCGGCGGGATGAGCAATATCAGCCATTAGTATTGCTCCGATTTTATCTGCTATGGCACGCATACGGGCGAAGTCCCAGTCGCGACTGTAAGCAGAAGCACCGGCAACTATCATCTTAGGCTTTTCTTTCAGTGCAATTTCCTCCATCTTATCATAGTTGATCAGACCGCTTTCTTCATCAACCTGGTAGGCGATAGGGTTATACAGTATCCCTGAGTAGTTTACAAAAGAACCATGTGTCAGATGACCTCCGTGAGACAGGTCCAGTCCCAGAAAAGTATCACCTGGTTTTAATATTGCCAGCATAACGGCTGCATTGGCCTGGGCCCCTGAATGTGGTTGCACATTTACCCATTCGGCATCAAATAATTGTTTGGCCCTGTCAATAGCCAGTTGTTCTACCTGGTCTACAACCTGGCATCCCCCGTAATACCGCTTACCGGGATATCCCTCGGCATATTTATTGGTTAACCACGATCCCATGGCCTGCATTACCTGGTCGCTTACAAAATTCTCTGAGGCAATAAGCTCAATACCATGTAGTTGTCTTTGATGCTCCTGTTCAATGAGATCAAAAATTGCTGTGTCTTTTTTCATCTTTTACACAATATTATAGGTATTAGAAAAATATTTCCAAAAATAGCTTTTTAATTTGTGCAAAAAAAGTAAACTGTTAATTAGTTGGGTGGTTATACAGCACCCGGTTCCTGAGTGCAAAATTACTACATTGATGAGTGGAGTGTTATATCTTACAGGATCTGAATTCGGAATAACTTTTTTTAATGGGTACTTTTATATAATTAGTGTCTGTCAATAAAGTCAAGTGTCTGGATCAAAATGTTCGAGAA
>DASQZP010000453.1:0-2873 GCA_035638655.1 Bacteroidales bacterium | reverse complement strand
AACGCGGGTATTATACAGGAATATTTGGTATATTTGATGGAGATAGCCTTGAAAGTGCTGTTAATATCCGTTATATTGAAAATACCGCACAAGGGCTCATGTACCGGAGTGGCGGCGGTATAACAGCACTGAGTAATGAAGAAGAAGAATACCGTGAACTGTTAAATAAAGTGTATGTACCCGCTTTTTGAAACAATCAGAGTTGAGAATGGAATTCCCATGCACCTGGAATGGCACCAGAAACGCATGGAAGCATCGTGTCTGGATTATTTCGAAGAAAAACCTTCTCTGGACCTTGAAAAGATCATTGTGCTTCCGGAGCCCTATAGAAAAGGGATTGTTAAGGCCCGGTTGCTATATAATACCACTGATTATTCACTTTCCTTTGCTATTTATACACCCAGGAATGTCAGGTCGCTCTGCCTGGCCTATGATGATACAATAGATTACGGCCACAAATACAGTGAGCGAAGAAGACTGACGGTATTACTGGAACAAAGCGGTGTGTGTGATGACATTCTGATCATTAAAAACGGAATGGTAACTGATACCTCTTTTACAAATATTCTGTTTTCTGACGGCGAGAAATGGGTGACTCCGGACACGCCGCTGCTGAAAGGTACATGCAGGGAGCGACTGCTTTATGAAAACAAAATCTCAGAAGCTACCATCAGAAAGGAAGACATCCAGGACTATGATCATTACATGCTGATCAATGCCATGCTGGATTTTGATCCCTCCAGGGCATTGGACATAAGAAGTATCAGGATGTAATATTGATTTTTAAGACTTCAGTTTCAGATAACCCGCCATGCGTTTGTGGAAAATTTCCGGTTCTTCCAGGTAAAAATGCTCTGCGAGGTTAATGCCTTGCTTAATGAGTTGTTTCCTGCGGCTGATGATCCTTCGCATCACAAATGAATCTTTAACCTGAGAAGATAGCTGCTCTTCCCCGTAAATAAAACTCTCAAGCTGAAATAAGTCGTGGGCACTTCCCAGGCTTTCCGAAAGTCTGTCGAGCACATTACCAGCCATGCGAAACTGGTATGGCCATATTTCATATAGCATGTAAGTCTGATATTTCAGGTTAACCACTTTTTTACGCCATTCATGTTCATTGAGTTTATCTTCAGGGTCCTGACGAACCTGTTCCAGCCAGGATTTACCTTCCCCGTACATTTCCTGTAGACCAGGAAGCCAGTTTACAAGATTGTTTTCCTGAATATCAAGACTAATGACAGGTGGTTCAATGGATTGCAGTGTGTGCATTGTATCACTGAAGAGTTGACCCTCATGAATAGATTGTTGGGTGGAAGCATCCCGTATCCTAATGAGGTAACCAGCGATGTTTTCCATAAGTTTTCTGTCTTTCTGCAAACTGGAGGGTGTCATCAACTTTTGCCAGGTTTTAACAAATACCTCATGATCCCGGATATCAGAATATGCTTTTGCAGCATTACGAAATTCCCTGTTCAGCCATTTATAATCATCTTCATTTACCTTCTTCCTGATAAATTTCAATACCGCCCGGATCCTTTTAAATGATTTTCGGATATCATGGATCCTGGTATGCAGATCCTGTTCATCAGCCAGGCACAACAGGTTTATTTTTTCGCATTGCTCGGTAAGTACTCTCTTGAGTTCTTCAGGTGAATCATATTTTAGACGGTATCGAAAAGAAATCATAAGGGAAAAATTCAATGATATTTTGATAAAAATACATCTTCTTTCTTAATTCTACTTTGATACGTTTAAAACAATTGTCAAAATCAATCCGATTTGCCCTTTACCCTGAAGGGAACGGATTGATTTTTCGGCTTTCACCCTTTAGGGCCGGGGCAGGAAAAGGCGAAAAATCAAGTCTAAGTTTAATCTGTCAAAGTAAAATCAATTACTCAACAATAATACAATGTTACTAAAGATATCAAATCATTTACAGATGCCTGTCATTGTGTTTTTTTACCAGGTTGTATTACTGGCTCAATTGAGTTTATCATCTTATCGAAGGTAAATTTCAGATATTCATCGTATTTAATGTCACCTTCAAGTTTACCCATCAGGATTTCGTTGTTTACCTCGGTGAAAAATGTTTTTATTGCGGTTGAATCAACGTACTTCTGGATAATCCCGATCTTTAGTCCTGAGATTTTACGTATTTCTCTGTCGGTTATTTTCTCGGTGGTGTCATGCAGCGGCGCCTGGTACAATTCGTCAAAACTCACGGTTGGAAGAAGCGCCCCAAACGATTTATTTTTGGTCATGGAGAACTTAAGTACTGCTCCGTTTCGTGAATCCACCCACGTATGTTCCATATTTCTGTCTTTTGTAAATGTAGTGGGGAACTGAACGTGAAGAGCATTAAATAAAGTTACGTTTTGCGGCCCGCAGGATGTGATGCCAAACAGAATAATCAGTACTGTCGGAAAAATATTTTTTATTTTCATATTTGGTTTTTTTAAGAGTGATTGGATAAAGCAATAAACATTATTATTTTTTTTATCCGTTTAACAACTTTCAAAACTAATTGTTATGGAATTTTAGCCGGTAAAATCTTTCAACTGGTGCTGGTCATACTGCCTTCCATAAACTTCTTCGTCTCATCTGGTTACCCGGATAATTGTTTCACCATAAACAGGAACCCCTTTTGAAGTAATTCCTCTTACCTGAATTTCGTACTCACCTTCATTTTCAGCTGTTTTAAAACTCAATTTCACCGGATTATTGCCTGTTTCTATATCAGCATTCCAGTACAATAGATTGGCAAACCATGGTGTTGACTTTATCACTTCAATATTATCTGCAATTTCCGGAGTTTCAAATTTACTTTCGGGCATCAGTGTCTGGTAGTTGAAGAATACTGAACCTGCCGGAAA